>JBDUAU010000150.1:0-2523 GCA_040004485.1 Saprospiraceae bacterium | reverse complement strand
AAAACTTTTTGTTTTTACAAATTCAATTGCATACCCCACCTGGATACCAGGCTTGATGACCGTTGGATTATTTACCGTTCCCTTTGTGTCTGCATCATGTATTCCTGACAGGGCTAAAGCCGGTCCGATACTGATTTCATCATCAACAAAATTTAATTTCCGGATGTATAACAGGGAGACAGCTTTCAAATCACTTTTAAGTGTTAAATAATTTCCAACTTCATATTCACCATCGACCTCATTCGGAATGGTGAACAAATGAGCATAAGCTTCTATCTTGTTTTTACTTAATTGTCCTGCGTCCAAACCAAATGAGATGCGCTTTGATACTTTATATCTAAGCTCAATATTCCATGGAGAGCTTTCTGTGTGCTTTGGATACTTCACAGGATCTGCAGGGCCTGCCGCAGTTGCATACCCCGTTTGTGTATCTCCAAAAGCTGTCTTCATTATCCTGTCTTTCAAACTCTGCCCAGGTCCCACTAGGTTGTATCCCGTGAAAAAAGATGCACTCCATTTCTTTTGTCGGCAATCAAATCCATAACACCCTTGTATTCCACTTTGTGCCTTGCTCATTATTTGCAGGCTACTCAGGAGTATGATGATGAGCATATATTTTACGAATGACATAGCTTCTTCGTTTTGATAGTTATGCGAATGAATTTCTGTCAGAATGAAAATGCTACTGTAAATCTTACATTACCAGGCACGCTCGCCAGTCCCATCGGTTTCTGATGCATCACCAGGTTATCGCCGTACCTGTTCATGGAGGATTGATATCGCACACCAAAGCTGGTTCTGCCCAATGCCATGCCCACACCGGTATACCAACCCATTTCAATACGCGGATCTTTCATTTCAATACCCATCGGCAGGTCTTGCTTCATTTCCGAATGGATGTTGTAACTCATTTGCAGACCACTGGTGATTTCTATTTTGTGCAACCGTACACCCACGCCCACCGGAAGAGTGATCTTGTCATTGGATACCATCAGTTCATGGCTGGCTTCAGGTTTCATGTGTGTAAACAGCATGGAATAATGTTGGAGCTGACGATTGTACTCGAGGCCGAGGGTACCGAAAAAAGGCTGGCTAAAGCGGATGTTCGTCCTTAAACCAATCGTGTAATTTTTTTCGACCTGATCCAGATTGAATAGAAATTCATTTACCGGATCCTGGCGGTTCATGATAAGTGGTGACTGAACAGGTGTTTGTTTTGGGCTCATGCCCAGGATTAAACTAAAGTTGTAAAATTTGTTTTGAGCTGTTACAGGATGAAGAATCTCCATCACAAAGAGTAGGCAAGCGATTAATTTTTTCATGATAAAAAGTTTTTTTGGTTAATAATTAATACCCCAAAGTTGCTCCCTGGTCATGTTCACCATCCTGTATCTACGGATCTGAATTCTGGATGCATGTTTCCATTTAAAAAAAACTGACTTAGCACTCATGTATCATATACAATATATTTTAATACATATATTATTGTCAATCTTACAATATTGTGTTTCATGCAGTTTAAACTTATAAACCATACTTTTAGAATCTTTTAATTTTCGGAGTGAACGTACGCGGAGTGGAAGCCGGAAAAGGAGAATTCCGGGAAAAAATTTATACAGTGGTATCAATGTTTTGAATGGAAAAGACCCAACATAGCAGCAGTAAAAAACTCAACGCCAATAGCAGGTAATTTAAACAGGCTTCGATAAGGATACTTCACACATGTTTCAGGAAAACATGTTATAATTCATGTTTCAGGAAAACATGTTAGAGTATATGTTTCAGGAAAACATGTTAAGGACACTTCTCACATGTTTCAGGAAAACATGTTATGCCTTATGTTTTAGGAAAACCAATAAAAAATTAAAAACGGCGAGGCTCTCGCTAACCACAGTTTTACCCCTGTTGATGATCATCCTTTCAACCTGAAGGAGCAAAACAAGAATTCAGATTTATTAAAAAAGGTGTCATTTCGGACCTATATGGATGGCTGTATTACTGAATTGAGGAATCGGGCCACAACCTAACTGACCAGAATGATTATCTCCCCATGCATACAAATGATTCTCAGGTAAAGGCCCCCAAAACCAATCATTTTTATAAATCTCCTCCAGGGCAAAGGAGTGAGAACCTCCTGCAGTAATCCCAATATAACCTGATCCAATCCGGGCTAATGTATTCCTATCCGCATACGTACCACCGCCTAACTGGCCAACATCGTTTTTTCCTGTTGCACACACCACTCCGTCTCGTCCCATCAATAAAGAGTGATATTCACCAGCAGCAATTTCATAACGAGAATAATCCCCCAAAAGTGAAGAGTATATATGTACAGGCTTGTTCCTGTTTTCATTACTGCTATCGCCCAGTTGGCCATATTCATTATTTCCCCAGGCCCACATCGTGTTATCTTTTTTCAGGGCTAAGGAATGTCTGCCACCTGCAGCAATCGTTGAATAAAGGAAGCCTATCCGCACAGGTATATTCTTATCTTGATTTGTGCCATTACCTAACTGGCCATAT
>JBDUAU010000363.1:0-2537 GCA_040004485.1 Saprospiraceae bacterium | reverse complement strand
GGGCAACATTAAAATCACCGCACGCAATTACAGGTTTTTTCTTCTGCAGTTCCTTAAGGTACTGCGTAAAATCATCATCCCATGTTTTGCGATAATCAAGACGTCCGAGCTCGCTTCCGGAATTGGGAATGTAGGCAGTCAACAAATAAAATTGATCGAATTCTGCAGTGATCACTCTTCCTTCCTGATCATGTGCGTCAATGCCTAATCCGTAATTAACATTTTTAGGATGTTCTTTCGTAAGGATACTTGTACCCGAATATCCTTTTCGTATGGCGGAATAAGAATAGACATTATAATCGGCTATGTCAGCAAGAGCCTGTTTCACTTCAGCATCCTGAGCCTTTGTTTCCTGTAAGCAAATAATATCCGCATCCCAGTTTTTGATTTGAGTTGCAAAACCTTTTTTGGCTACAGCACGTACACCATTGACATTCCAGCTTACGATTTTCATTCGTTGAGATTTTTACGAATATGGAGTTTTTTTCTGAAACCAAATATATCGGGATAAATAAAGGCGAAGGAGAACGATAGGCAATGCTTCGACTTGCTTTTACTCAACCTCGTGCTACAGCTCAGCAACCGTAGGCAATAGGCAATAGGCAAAAATAAAAGGCAAAGGCGAAGGAAAAGGAAATTTTTATCAGTATTGATTAGGAAGAAGTATAATGTAAGTTGTAAAAGGGACGTTTAGATAAATTCTCTGAGTTTTTTATTCTTATAAAAATATTCTAACTTGAAATCATGATTTACATATTTATGTTATTAAACTTAATCGCATGTTCAGGTCCGGAAAATCCGACCGAACTGGGTGATGTACACTGGCTCCGATCTATGGAAGAAGCACAGGCCAGAAGCAAAGCGGATAACAAACCTATTCTAATTCTTTTCCAGGAAATACCAGGATGTATCACTTGCAGAACCTATGGCAATGAAGTGCTAAGTCATCCTCTGATCGTTGAAAGCATTGAAACATATTTTGTGCCGCTGGCCATCTACAATAACAGGCAAGGTGAAGATGCAGAAATACTCAGGCGATTTAATGAACCTGCATGGAATAATCCTGTCGTCAGAATAGTGGATGAAAAAGGCAATGATCTGATATCAAGATTAAATGGCAATTACACTCCGTACGGTTTAAGTGATATGATGACAAATGTTTTGATTAAAACAAACGGTAAGGCTCCACTCTATCTTCAGATACTGACTGATGAACTCGCGTCAAGACAAAAAGGAACTACGACTGTTACGTATACAATGTATTGTTTTTGGGCCGGTGAGGCTTTATTTGGTACTGTAAATGGAGTGATCTCAACAAGCGCCGGATACCAGGAAGGAAAAGAGGCTGTGAAGGTCGAATATGATCCGGGAGTTATTTCAAAATCCCAGTTAGATAAGATAGCGCAACAGTCAACGTGCAAAGCCACAAGCGGAGGAAGTTTCAGACCGGATACAACGCCGAAATATTATCTCACCAATTCCAAATACCGTGGTGTCCCAATGACGGAAATTCAAAAATGCAGAGTGAACAGTGCATTGGCAGAAGGTCAGAATGCGGATGTTTTTCTTTCGCCATCTCAGCTTGCGTTTTTAAAGGTATCACCACAAAAAAATTATGTCGGTTTGTCACTGACTGACGGATGGAATTCAGGGAAGAAATAATGAGAGCGGGATATTCCTATTGAAACAGATTTTTGATTCAATCCCTTCAGGATTGATAACATTTTACAATTCTTATTTCCCCGGGTTGCAACCCGGGGCTAATAACGTGTGATCCTTTCAGGATCAGGATTTCTGTAGTGTACCGCCGTTCTGCGCCATTTCTATCATGGTATTAAGTTCTTCGACAAGTGTTTCGGTGCTGCCACTGTAGCCTACAGCTTTGAATCTTATCTTTTGATCTTTATCGATGATAAATTTGGTAGGGATGCCATCGACTTTATAGTTGACCACTACTTCATTTTTACTATCAAGGATTACAGGGAAAGGATAATTATTGTCCCTGATAAAGCTGCTGACCCTGTCAGGAATGTTTGTGCCGTTCTCCCAGGTATCGACAAAAAGGAACACAACATCCTTATCCTGTGCATAATGTTCGACTACTTTTTTCATGCCGGGGAAACTTGCTTTACATGGCCCACACCAGGTAGCCCAGAAATCCAGTATGACAGTTTTCCCTTTGTAGTCAGCAAGCGAAACATCCTCTCCATTCAGATTCTTTAAAGTAAAATTGATGGCTGGTGCATCCATCCACATCGCTTTGATTTCTTCCAGTCTTTTTTCTTTAGCTTTTTCTTCAAGTTTGGATACATATTTATTGTAAAGCTGATCAGGTGTTTTGTCTGTCATCCAGATTTTCTTATGGATTTCTTTCATCTTTTCAGTTGCTTTACCCATTTCTATCATCTCGTCTACGAAGGATACGAGTTCATCTTTCTGGCCTGCTTTATCGAGGTAGATGACAAAGCGCTCATTCATATCCGGACTATCGTAATGGGTGGTTTTGACAGCAAAAGCCTGATGATCGATAGCTTCGT
>JBDUAU010000078.1:0-2542 GCA_040004485.1 Saprospiraceae bacterium | reverse complement strand
ACGGGAACGACAAAAGAAGGAAGCCAGGTGAATGGAAAATATAATACGGCAATGGGATATACGGCATTAAATTACAATACTTCAGGTGAAAATAATTCTGCCGTTGGCTACGGGGCTTTATATGACAATACCACCGGATATTTAAATACCGCCACCGGTACAAGCGCGCTTCATACAAACGATACAGGATTTTGGAATACTGCAGTTGGGGCATCTTCCTTATATAATAATACAAACGGAATAGATAATACGGCTGTTGGCACGCAGACTCTTTACTATAATATTGGTGGAAATGCCAATGTAGCGATTGGTGTGAATGCTCTTTTGAATAATGGCAATGGAGTTAACAATGTAGGGATTGGTGTGGATGCACTTATTAATAATACTGGCGGAAATTATAATACAGCTATCGGTTATCAATCAGGGACCAGTGCTAATTTTAGTAACACAACCAGCATCGGTAACCATGGATATCTGAATGGAGCGTCTAGTCAGGCCTTTATCGGTAATCTCAGCACAACGTGGAATGGTGGTAACACGGCCTGGTTTACCTACTCAGATGCCCGTGTGAAGACAAATGTACACGAGGACGTAAAAGGACTGGATTTTATCACGCGTCTTCGACCTGTTACCTATTTCAGGGATATCAGAACTCAAACCAGACTCACCGGTAATCAGGAGACTGAAGATTATCCAGGCAAATATGATATTGAGCAAATAAAATTCAGCGGATTCCTCGCACAAGAAGTAGAAACCGCAGCACAAGCTAGTGGATATGATTTCAGTGGTTTAGCAAAACCAAGAAATGATCATGAATTGTACACCCTCAGCTATGAAAGCTTTGTAGTGCCTCTCGTAAAAGCTGTACAGGAGCAACAAAGCACTATTGAAAGTCAAACACTCAGGATCAAAAGCCTTGAAGAACGCTTAACTGCTATTGAACAGTTATTGAGCGATCGGGATAAGGTAAAAACAAAGTAACTTTCGTTTATGCGTTTGTTCCTTGCTACCCTTATTTTTTTTATTTTAACTCCTGTCTGGTCTCAAACTGAACTGCATGTCACCAATTATTACGGCTTCAGGGATGGTCTTGACAATATCCTTGTCTATAGTATGCGACAGGATAGCAGGGGCTTTTTATGGCTTGGTACCAAAGAAGGGCTAAACCGATTTGACGGTTTTCAGTTTAAAAAATATTTTGCCGAAAAAGATAATCCCAATAGTCTTTCGCACAACAAGGTTTTTGATATATTAGAATATCTGCCAGGTTTACTTTTATTTGCCACGGGCAGCGGATTATCTGTACTCAACACAAACACGGGCCGATTTGAAAATGAAAAAATAAAATTTCCTGCTTTAAAATCCAGATCAGGCACCATCGTATCCAGCATGTTTCAGGATCCAGATAAGCGAATATGGATTAATCATAGCGGCGAAATCGATGTGTTAGACAAAGACTTAAATTATCTTTTCCGCTTTACAGATTTACCATGGGCGCAATCACTCAAGGGTGTCATCATTCGGTATGAAAGTTGGTACCTGGATCAGAAAGGAAGACTTTGGCTCCCTACAGATGCCACCGGATTGCAAATCATTGACTTTGCCGCCAAAAAAATATATAATCAATATAACAATCCTGAAAATTTACCTTACCTGAAATATAGTTTTATAAGGTCCTTCCTTGTAGACGAAAAGAACAACAAACTTTGGCTCGCGCCGTGGGGTGAAGGCCTCCTGAGGTTCGACGTGTTGACAGGAGGGATTGTGCATGAGTATTTTAATCTCCCTGAACAAGGTGAAAAAAGAACTATTAATGCATTGTTACAAACTTTTCATGAAACATTACTATTCACCATCAAGGAGAAGTGTTTTGAAATGAATCCACAGTCGATGGAATACAAGCAGGTATCCATCTCTGATGAGCAACTCGAAAATGGACCGGAAAGTAAAACTTCAGGAATAAATAGTATCACGATGCTCCGATCTGACGATAATCAATATTGGATCGGCGGGATCGGTTTGTTCCAATTAAATGATTATAAATTGCAAAAAGACCTCATTGTAATTCCTCCCGGTGAGTCGGATATGTGTGCTGATTTATTGATTGCCGCATCCGGTACTATCTATAGCAATCATGGAAACGACTGGTTAGTCGCTGTAGATAAAAACAAAGAGAATTTCAAAAGATATAAGGTACCTCTCCGTCCGCAATCTTCACTGACAGAATTATGTGAAGATGGCTCCGGCAGCGTATGGATCGGGAGTTCCAAAGGTATCCTCTTATTCGATCCTGCGTCAGAAGCTTTCCATCAGCCCACGTTTTTGACTACCGATCTCATGACCGCAAATATCAGTGTGCTGTATAAAGACCATGAGGGCATTATTTGGATCGGGACGAGGGAGCCACTTAATTTGTATCGCTATGATCCGGCATCAGGTAATACTGTTGAAGTGCCTCAGGAAATTCTCAAACAATTTAGTGCGTTTGGAAAAAATGGCAGAATTTCTTCGATGACAGAAGATGACAATGGACATATGTGGA
>JBDUAU010000648.1:0-2545 GCA_040004485.1 Saprospiraceae bacterium | reverse complement strand
TAACGAATAACGAGTAACGAATAACGAATAACGAATAACGAATAACGAATAACGAATAATGAGTAACGAGTAACGAGTAATGAGTAATGAGTAATGAGTAACGAAAATCATATTGTTCCCCTTTAGGGGTTAGGGGCCGAAAGAGTAACGAGACTGAGTTTAGAAAGTCGAAGTACAGGGCTAGGGGTAAAAGAGGGCAAAAAAAAGGCGCCACCTTCCCCAGGAGACGCCTCACATTAGATCGAAAAACCAATCCTATCTAACTCTTTACTTTTATCGTACACCCGATCGCTTTGGTCTCAGAAGGATCAGGATTATTACCTGCCTTCAAGGCTGCAATCGCATTTTCAAGATATTTCACACTCACTTCCGCAGGATTTTGCGCATTATCATCAATAGCACCTATGTAACGCACATACCTGTTGGCATCTAACAGATACACATGTGGAGTCCTCGTCGCTCCAAAAGCAGGAAATACTTTCTGTCCATCATCAAATAAGTATTTGAAAGGATAGCTTTTCTCTTTTGCCCTTGCCTGCATGCTTGCAAAATCATCACCGGGTTTCACAGCTGGATCATTTGGATTGATAGCAACTACAGGATATCCCTGAGCAGCATATTTATTGTGAAGGGCGATGATACGGTCCTCATACATCAATGCATAAGGACAAGTGTTACATGTGAACACCACTATGTATCCATTCACTCCTTTATAGTCTTTGAGGGAAACCATAGTTCCATCAACATTTTTCAATGAGAAATCTGCTGCCAGTTCTCCTACTTTATAACCATCATCCACAGGGGATACAGCACTCATCATCGCCACTGCAAAAAAGGCTAGAATCAATCTGCCAAATACATGTTTCATAATTATAGATTTAAGTATGGTTTTACAATATCTTTTAACTCATCCGGGCTATGAAAAGTTCTCTCATAAAATGCCCTTTGCTTTCCCTTAAACACCAAAGTGGCGGGAATTGATCCGGACCATGTCTTGTCTATGTCATCAATCCAGTAGTTGGAATGGTTGTCTTCCAGCACAACCACATGAGCCTCCAGAGATCTTTCCACAACAAATGGCTGCAATTTTCTGATATAATCCTTTTTAAAATCAAGGCTGACCAGCATGAGCTTAAACGCCTGATTTTTATAAGTCTTATTCAATTCAACAAAGTAAGGGAGTTCCTGCACACACGGGGTACACCAGGTCGCCCAGAAATTGACTACATAGGTCGTGTCATTATCTTTCGAGAGCAAAGGTTTCAATTCATCATAGTTATATACAGGAATAAATAAAGAATCTTTTTCGGTCGATGAAAGTGAATTCACTATCCCTCCAGTAGGAGGAAAACTGAAAAGCCTAAGGATTAAAAGCGCTATATAAAACATTCCTCAATAATAACCTAGAACGGCTGTTAATAGATTTGCAGACCAGATTTTATAACATTTTTTTAACTAAGCCTTTACCCCCTGCCTCCGATCCGTTAGACGTCGGTTAACCGACCCACCGTACAGTGCTTGTCGAATGTGTCAAATCACTCTTTTCACTTTTCACAACTCCCATCGTCGGAATTTTCACTGCGCTCCGATTTTCACTCTTCACTAATTAAGCTTATACTTCACTCCCAATGCATCAAGATCATCAATCAACGCACTCGCCGCATTTACTTTATTTGTTTTTGATATTAGCCCAAGAATAAAATCATCCTCCAGATCATATACCTGCAATTTGAGCTTATGTCTTCCTTTATGATCCGTACATATTTTGTCAAGACTATCGAGTAGAAACTGATCCAACTGATCAATAGATATTTTCACAGTGATGGACTTAGTTAGTTCTGCTCCGATACTCGCAAGCATGCGCGCAGATGTGATTCTGAATTCATGATCCTGTCCCTTCCAGCTTAACTGGTAGTGGCCTTCCATAAACAATGCAGTGCCTATGTCAAAGATGTCCTTATATTTTTTATAATCATCATTAAAAAGCTTCACTTCAAGTGTTCCTCTGAAATCCTGTAAAGTAAATATTCCCCATCCTGTACCTTTCTGAGTGACTCGATGTTCTGCTGTTGTCACCAATCCGGCTAATTTGAGATGTTTGTCTTTGTATGAAGTCACCATGTCCAGCGGACAATTTGTGAAATTTTCAATTTCCAAACGATAATCATCAAGTGGATGTCCTGACATGTAGATACCGGTGATCTCCTTTTCTCTCGACAGTTTTTCCATTAATGTCCACTGAGCTGCCTGAGGCATGACAGGCTCCATAAACATCGACATCGATTGATCACCAAACAACGTCATCTGTGTCTGGCTTTTTTGTGATTGTACAGATTGTCCATACCGAATAGCATGCTCGACCAGTGATTCATATTTATCCGAGGGTGCAAAATATTGTGCTCGATGTGTGCCCTGAAAACAATCCATTGCACCTCCCATCACCATTGCTTCAAGAGCTTTTTTATTGACTGATTTCAGACTGACACGAGTTGTCAGATCAAAGATGCTTGTGAAGGGTCCGTTTGCTTTACGCTCGGTGATGATA
>JBDUAU010000433.1:0-8539 GCA_040004485.1 Saprospiraceae bacterium | reverse complement strand
TCCATCAGGGATAGGTAAGAGCACCTTGCTTGAGACCCTTGGACTAATGAACAATACAATATCTAATCCGGAGACAAGCACCTTGCACTTCATCACTTCCGATGGGCAGCAATTGGAGATATCAAAAATCTGGTCATCATCTGACAAGGAGTTGGCGACTTTGCGTTCAAAGCATTTCAGTTTTATTTTTCAGGAAAACAATCTTATGCCCGGGCTAACAGCCGGACAGAATTTGTGTACTAAACTTCTTATCCAGGGCAAAACAATGGCTGAAGCTCGGCAGGTAGCTTTACCGTTTATGAGCCGCTTGGATTTACCTGAGGAATTATTTGACCGCAACGTGTTTGAACTTTCGGGTGGTCAGCGGCAGCGACTCGCATTCCTGAGGGCTTTCCTTGGAGAATACCATGTCCTGTTTGGTGATGAGCCGACGGGCAATCTGGATGAGCAGACAGCCCTCAAATTGATGAATATGCTTTGCGAAAGTATTAAGACACAGCAAAATACATCTGCCATCATTGTATCTCATGATTTGACAATGGCAACACGTTTTGCGGATATGATCATACCCATTATTCCAAAAGTAAATGAAGAAAATCCTGAAAAGAAATCCGGCTTGATTGATATGGCCTATGTGATCCTTCGTTCAGGAGAAAATTGGATGGTCAAAGATAATTTCAAGATTGAAAACCTGGAAGAACATCTTCGGCAATTGCTTTCAGGAAAAGCCCAACACTCAGCATCATAGTCCGAAATAGCGTATGGGTGATTTCTTCAGTATACTATTTGCAAGCGAGATTAAAGCTCTATCTGGCAGATCTTTCAGGACCATTTTTGCTTTGGTGGCCATTCTATTGTTCACGATACTCGCTCTTGGCTTGGCATATGGCACCCTGGACAATTTAAAGAAACGAATGGATAATCCATACACCAATTGGGTAGATGTTCCGATAACCAATTCTGTTAGTCCAAAAGTGGGTGCCATTCTAAATCATTTTAATAATCAAGATAATCTTGATCGGTATAACTTACAAGAGGTTACGAGGTATGATGTCTATTATGCTCAATTCCTTCATAATAATAAAACTGATACTTTTTATTTGCGTGGGCGCTCAGTAGAGCCCAATGAAAAAATCCTCCAATCTGTTTTCAAGGATATTAAAGGAAACGTGATTGCTGAGCACGGATCCTTTAATCAGATTCCGTGTGGCATTATTGTGACATTAGATTTTTTAAAGACTTTAGGATACGAGGGAACAGAAAAATCAATACTGAAGGTCTATATGCCTTATGAGAATGATGTTGTACTCGTAGACGTACTAGCTGTTGTTAAGGAGCTGCCAAGCTTCTGCGATTTTCTAAGTAGCCCCATCCTGCCAAATATGCGTAATCTACCAACCTATGAGACTGGTTTTGTAGACGAAGAGCGGTCAAATATTATACCTATTTTGGTAAGCGGTAAACTAACCACTGAGGAGATCGGTACGTGGGAAGAGTCATCTGGCTCAACTGGACTGTCCCGCATCACTGAGATTGGACCTATTGAGATCGTTAAAGACCAACCGGGAATGTTGTACAGATTTGTATTCCCTTTGAACGGTGAATTGTCAGATCAAACATTGAAATCAGTAACTGGCCATTGTCCGGGTGGTAAAAAAGCAGTTCTGTATAAGGAGACGTTTTGTAATGATAAGTTTTCCAGTGTAGAGGCTCCAGATCATTTAGCTTTTCAATTTAGGTCTTTGAATGAAGTACGCGCCTTTAAGGATGGAATGTTAAAGGATTTTGAGGTCACGGTTTCCATGCAACAAATTGAGTCTGCAGAAAACTTTTCATTGGTTAGCACATTAACGTTAACTACATCAATAGTGCTATTTGGTTTTTCTTTGCTGAGTATTGGATTTTATATTTCCAGCCTTATTCATTCCCACCTCCAAAAGATTTCTTCGAATCTTGGAACAATGAAGGCTTTTGGATTAAAAAACAAAGTATTGGCAAGAGTGTATGTAACTATTATCGGAGTCTTTTGTGTCATATCATCCATTCTAGCACTTATGCTGGCTATAGGAATACAATTAAGTCTTGTGAAATTGCATATGAAATTCGACCTTAATGTTCTTAACAGCAAGGTGATTTTTGCGTTAGCTATTATTTTCCTTTTATGCATGTACCTGGCGTATAGGAGCACAAGGATAATATTAAAAAATACACCTGGAGACTTAATTTATAAACGAAATAAATGAGTTGTGATGAAAATTATTGTGAAGAGCATTTTCATTTTGTTTTTAGGATTTTGCGTTGCATGTAAGAATGAGTCTTCTCAGTCCTATAATTCTACAAAAGATATTGAAGTTCCTACCAAAAATGAAGAAGATTCTATTGCTGCTTCTTATAAAGAGCAGGAGAAGCTTTTAAATGCTGTAACTCCCGAGCCCATGAAGAAGAAGAAAGAAGAAGTTAGAAATGAGAAGAAAGCCAATAGTGTTTTTCTAGGAGAGGGCTGTTGTTCAAATGAGCCGCCACCATCACTTTGTTGTTGTGAACCTGTTTGGATAAAATATCTGGAAATTTACAAATCTGGTAATGCCAAGAAAATTGCAAAAATTAGATCCGAAGATCCCATTTTGAATGATTGCTATAAGAAAATACCTTCTTTTAAAAAGAAAGTCGATGAGCTTGAGATGTCGGATGAAGAATAAAAAAGTAGAATTGTCATAAATGATCAAGGTCTCCAACACTCAGTCCCAATCTATTCAAGTTAATATTTTGATCATACCAACAAGGGGTAATAATAATGAAAAGTAACCTTAACGGTTAATGTGGAAGATCACTCTATAACAATTGGCAAAGTCATGAAATCAATAGATCTGATAAACTTATCAATAATTGGTAGAGGAGCCTTTGCTGATATCTTTTTTGACTCCAAAAAAAGTCGTGTATATAAACTTTATAAAAGCTACGACCATCCTAGTCTTAATGGAACAGGAAAAGAAGAATGCGGGCAAGATAGGACAAACAAGTATCGTAAAGCTGTATTTACCACAGAATTCCAGGCATATATCGGAATTCAGGACAATTCTATTTTAATAAGATATACTCCAAGCTTTTATGGGTCAGTTAAGATTGGAAAAGTACAGCACGATGGGCAGGACTTATCAAATCAATATATATTAGATTGCTGCATTGAAATGGAATGTATTGATGGAATATCCACAAAACTGAATGTTATTTTAGAGGATAATACATTGAAGAATAACATTGAAAATGAATTCGGTTTCACATTCAAAGACCTACTAGAAGAATTTAATAAATGTGGTGTATTGTACACTTTGGATTCAAGCGCGATAATTAACGAACAGTCTTTCAAATTAATCGATTTTGCAACAATAGACTCTCATGAGTTTGAACCTATCTTAGGATAAATAACTATCTGTTTACACATAGCATATGCAAGCACTAAGCTTCGTGGTAAAAAATCTAATAGACTATATTTGAAGTTCATGACTCAAGACCTCGAAAAAACCCTCTGGGCTACAGCCGACAAGATGCGGAACAATATGGATGCTGCCGAATACAAGCATGTTGTCTTGGGTCTGATCTTCCTAAAGTATATCTCCGACAGTTTCGAAGAACTCTATGCTAAACTAAAGGCTGACAAGCTATCTGACGCAGAAGACAAGGACGAATACCTGGCCGAAAATGTGTTTTATGTGCCACCTTCCGCACGATGGAATTTCTTACAACATCAGAGGGCGAAGCTGCCCAGTATCGGAAAGGATATCGATGATGCCATGGATGCCATCGAAAGGGATAACCCAAGTCTAAAAGGTGTGTTGCCAAAAGATTATGCCCGCCCTGCATTGGATAAAAAACGACTAGGAGAGCTCCTGGACTTAATTGGAAACGTCGGCTTCAATCAGAAAGGGCACACCAGTAAAGACCTCCTGGGCCGGGTATATGAGTATTTTTTGGGCATGTTTGCGGATGCTGAAGGAAAGAGGGGTGGACAGTTCTATACACCACAAAGTATCGTCAAGCTACTGGTAGCGATGCTCGAACCATACAATGGCCGCATCTATGACGGATGCTGCGGCAGCGGAGGTATGTTTGTGCAAAGTGAGAAGTTTATCGAAGCCCATGGAGGTAAGATTGGAGATATATCGGTCTATGGCCAGGAGAGCAATCCTACTACCTATAAACTGGCGAAGATGAACCTCGCGATAAGAGGCATTGATGCCAAAATAGAACTCGGCGACACCTTCCACAATGACAAACACAAAGACCTCAAAGCTGATTACATTCTGGCTAATCCGCCTTTCAATGTTTCTGACTGGGGTGGTGAGCAACTGCAGGATAGTCATCTGTGGAAGTATGGTGTGCCGCCTGTGGGCAATGCGAATTATGCATGGCTTCAATTGTTTGCTAATAAGTTAAGTCCTACCGGAACTGCTGGGATAGTTTTAGCAAATGGCTCTATGACCACCAATGCAGGTAATGAAAATGAAATCAGGAAGCAGTTCATCACTGAGGGACTGGTTGATTGTATGGTAGCATTGCCCACGCAACTATTCTACAATACGCAGATACCTGCCTGCCTTTGGTTTTTGTCTCGTGATCGTAAGAATCATAAATTCCGTAACCGGAGTAATGAGATCTTGTTTATTGATGCGCGGAAGATTGGTACGATGACGAGCCGTAAGAATAAGGCGTTTAGTGATGAGGATATCACGAAGATCTCAGATGTGTATCACCACTGGCGTACTAAAAAAGGAAAATACGAAGACATCCAGGGCTTTTGTAAATCAGCAACCCTGAGGGAAGTGGAAGCCAATAATTTTGTGCTCACTCCTGGAAGATATGTCGGTACTGAAGAAGTAGAAGATGATGGTGTTTCTTTCGAGGAAAAAGTGGTCGTTATTTCAGAAAATTTAAAGGCTCATTTTGAAAAATCACTTGAACTACAGAATAAGATAAAATTTAATCTCAAGAAAGTGGGCATTGAAATATAAGATTTAATAAAAATGGAGAAAGAATTTGAATACATCCGTTTGCTGGATGCCAATAAATCAGAAGTAAATAAATTCATATCTGAGAACGAATATGTTTACCGATACCTTCCCTTAGAATATTTTTTGGATATGGTGCATAATAAACAGTTAGTTTTTTCTTCTCCTAAAAGATGGAAAGACCCCTTTGATAGTTTTTTATTTAATCAAAGAGTTAAAAATCAAAATACTTTCTTAAACAATATTTTTGTTACATGCTTAACACTAAACCCCCATAGCGAGGCATATTGGAAAACCTATGGATCAAATGGATACGCTATTAGAATAAGATTAAAGACTTATGATCTATTTAATTTACTGCAAAGGTTGGAGATAAAGGTATGGTTTGGTAGATTGAATTATTTAGATGAAAAGGAATTAGTCACCAAACTAACAAACACGATTAAATTAAAATCTGCTCTTGAGTCTAATGAAATGGAAGATCTTTTCTTAAAGATATTTACTCTAAAAAGAACTCCTTTTGAATATGAGAAAGAAGTCCGAATCATTCTTGAATCAAGCCCTACAAAAGATGGCTTAAAACGAATTAAGATAGGCTTGTTGAATGATATTATTAATGATATTTATTTAGACCCTAGGTTGAAGACAAATGAAGAAAAAGCACTCAAGGAATACTTAAGACAATTCCACATTAATGTCCGTCAATCACAATTATATAGGGCCAAAAACGTCCAGATCCAATGATTAATTGGACTACATATAAATTGTCAGATATTATGGATATTATAGGTGGAGGCACACCCAAGACTACGGTCCCTCAATTTTGGAATGGAAGCATTCCATGGCTTTCCGTTGTTGATTTTGGTAACGATAATAAATTTGTTGAGACGACAGAAAAAACCATAACTGAAACAGGTCTCCATAATTCAAGTACAAAGATTTTAAAGAAGGGGCAAATCATAATTTCTGCACGAGGAACAGTCGGCGAATTGGCAGTTTTGAAGAGAGACATGGCTTTTAATCAATCATGCTATGGTTTGAATGCGAAACAAGATCTTTGTACTAATGAGTACTTGTACTACCTGCTTAAATGTAAAATTGCCGAGCTAAAAAGGAATGCTCACGGAGCTGTATTTGACACAATAACAAGGACATCATTTGACACAATATTAGCAAACATCCCAGACCTCCCCACCCAAACCGCCATCGCCCAAATCCTCTCCTCCCTGGATGACAAAGTTGAGCTCAACAATAAGATCAACCAGGAATTGGAGGCGCTGGCTCAGGCTTTATTCAAACAATGGTTTGTTGATTTCGAATTCCCCGATGAAAACGGAAAGTCGTACAAGTCATCTGGAGGAGAGATGGTGGAGAGTCCGTTAGGAGAGATACCGAAGGGATGGAAAATATCTTCCATTGATGATGTAACAGAATTAGTAACAAAAGGAACTACGCCGACGACTATTGGTGGTAGATTTACAGAAAGTGGCATCAATTTTATTAAGGTTGAAAGTTTGACCGAAACAGGAACATTTATTAAATCTAAGTTTGCTTATATAGATGATGAAACCAATTCCATGTTGAAAAGATCAATCATTAATGAAGGGGATGTTCTTTTTTCAATTGCAGGCACAATTGGTCGTGTTGCCGTAGCCACAAAATCAATTTTGCCTGCGAATACAAATCAAGCCATAGCTATAATTAGACCAAATAAGATTGAGAGTTATTTTTTAAAAATTTTAATGCAAAGTTCCTTAATTCAAAATGACACCAAGGCAAATGTGGTTCAAGCTGTACAAGCTAATTTGAGTCTAGGTGTTATAAAGAGTACTAATTTTGTTTTACCTTCTGAAAAACTTCTCTCCATATTTAAATCTGCAACTTCACATTTGCTTGAACAGATAGAAGTCCTTACAGCTGAGATAGAAGAGCTTCAAAATCTTCGTGATACTCTATTGCCCAAACTAATTTCTGGCGAACTTGAAGTAGCGGAAAACTTAATTGAACAAACCGTAATATAATGGCAGTCATCTCAGAAGATCATATTGAAAACATAGTCATACAGGAATTCCTTGACCTGGGCTATCACTTCCTAAGTGGCCCTGATATATCACCTGATGGCTTGTTTCAGGAGAGAGAATTCAATGAAGTCGTTTTAAAATCAAGACTTCAAAGAGCAATCAGCAAATTAAATCCAAAGATTCCATCAGAAGCCCGTGAGGAAGCTTTCCGCAAAGTATTGCGCACAAATAGTCCAAGCTTATTTCAAAATAACTACCAGTTCCACAAATACCTGACGGATGGTGTTGAGATCGAGTATCGCAAAGGAGAAAGAATAGCCGGAGATAAAGTTTGGATCATCGATTATGATGATCCAGAGAACAATGAGTTCCTTGTCGTCAATCAGCTGACCATCATTGAAGGAAATACTAACAAGCGCCCGGATATTATTTTGTTTGTCAATGGCCTTCCATTAGTTGTCATCGAATTGAAGAATGCAGCAGATGAAAACGCAAATATCCAATCAGCGTTCAATCAACTGCAAACATACAAACAAGCAATTCCTTCATTGTTTCATTACAACTCATTACTGATTGCCTCTGATGGATGGGATGCATTGTATGGATCGCTTACGGCATCCAGGCAATTTTTTGTTCCATGGAGATCCATTGATGGTCTTGTAGTCGCTGATGAAGAAATGCCACAGATGGAAGTCATGGCGAAAGGAATGCTTAATAAAAAAGTACTCCTTGATCTGATACGGCACTTTATTTTATTTCATCAGAATAAAGATGAGATCACCAAAATCGTACCCCGATATCATCAATACTTTGCAGTTAACAAAGCGGTAGAAACTACCAAGATAGCAACGGCTATCGATGGTGACCAAAGAGCAGGTGTCATCTGGCATACACAAGGTAGTGGCAAGAGCCTTAGCATGGTTTTCTATGCCGGGAAGTTGGTGTTGTCACTCAACAATCCTACGCTGGTAGTACTTACAGATCGCAATGATCTGGACCAACAATTGTTTGATACATTTTCCCTCAGCCAGGATCTGCTAAGACAAACTCCTGTGCAAGCAGAGAGCAGAGATGATCTAAAAAAATTGCTCAATGTTACTTCCGGTGGAATTGTATTCACCACCATCCAGAAATTTCTTCCTGAAATTGAAGAAAAGATAGAAGTCGCGGGAGGTAAAACCAAAAATATCAAAGGACAATATCAACAGCTTTCGGATCGCAGAAACATCGTAGTGATTGCAGATGAAGCGCACCGAAGTCAATATGATTTCATGGATGGCTTTGCGAGACACATGCGTGATGCTTTGCCGAATGCTTCATTTATTGGTTTCACAGGCACACCGATTGAGAACACTGATAAAAACACACAAGCTGTTTTTGGAGATTACATCGATGTCTATGATATACAGCAGGCTGTCGAAGATGGCGCGACTGTACGTATCTACTATGAAAACCGCCTTGCTAAAATCAATCTGAAGGAAGAAGAGAAGCCAAGAGTCGATGCGGAGTTTG
>JBDUAU010000370.1:0-2561 GCA_040004485.1 Saprospiraceae bacterium | reverse complement strand
CGTTGTCAGATATATTGTTGAGCATACCGAGATCTCCTGAAAGCTGCGTGACATTCGTCACCGGATTGCGTAATGCAAATGTGCTTCCTCCTGTAGGGAAACCACCAAATACAGATGTACTATCCGGAATATTGAAAGATTGTGTTCTGCTATTCGTCATACCTGGCAGATATGTTCCTTTTGCTACCAAAATACTATCCGCAAGTCTGCATCCTGTAACTCCGATGGCTATGGGTAAATAATGCATCGCATTCACCCAACTCGAACCACTCAGATTTCCAATTGCACTTGAATCAACATATATTTTATGGCCACTAAATTGTAATGTCTGCAAAGCATAATACAAACTGTCCGTCACCAGTCCATTATCAGCTACTCTCGATTTATTCGTGACCCCGGAAATCTGCTTTATACTGATATCATCCACATACCATCCATTGATCCCCGATCCCCCAACACCACCATCAGTGGCCATTCGGAATCGTATAAGCACAGATTGAGGTCCGCCAAGCACAAGTCGAATCGTACTATGTATAAATCCACTCGCACCAAACTGTGTATCACTATTCCCTGTAAATGCAGGTCGGCCGGCGATAGTACTATTCGTGCCGGAGGTGATCGCTGACGGATATCCGCGCTCTGTAAAATACGGCCCTGCATCCAGCCATGTCGTCCCGCCATTGATAGAATATTCGACGACACCGCCATCATAAATCGCTTCTGTATTGTACCGATGATAAAACCCAATTTCAACCAGACCATTTGTGGTCGCGACAGGATTAATCAACTTGAGTACAAAATCTGCCACTGTAGTATAATCTTGTGCATACCACGAATGTGTGGGACTCACGGCTTGTGCAGTACTCTTCACCCAGACTTTAGTTCCGGTACCGCTCAGTTTGACAGACACATATTGCGCAGTTGCTTCTGCATTTTCCGTATTCAGTGTAGTCGTCTGAATCGCAGAACATGGATTGATAAAAGCATGATAACTATACTCAATCGAATCTTTCGGCGCCAGTGTATCCGCAATGAAATGAATTGTATTTGCATTTTGTGTACCTCCGGAACCCGGGATGTAATTCAGATCAGTAGACAATACATCAGAAATGTCGAGGTTACTTTTGCCAACGCATTGACAAATCGTTTTCACAGAAAACGTGACATCCTGTCCTTCACCTGCACTACTTACATTTGATTTGCTTTTGATGGTGACTCTATCCGGAACATTAAATGCCTCGACACCATCTGCATAATTATCTGAGTTTCCCTGATCCGCATCCACACCTAATCCACGTCTTGCAAATGCCTTCCAGATCGCACAATCATACATACCTCCATAATCCAATTGATCAGCAAGCAGGATCGCATCACGTCCATCCACAAAACCGGGATTACAGGGTTGGAGCTTAAGGCCATCTATCACCAACTGCATTGCTATATTATTCCCTCCGGTTCCATGATACATATCGGAATCAACACCTGCTATATCAATGATATTCCAGGTCATGTCCCAAAGCATGGTGGCCCATATCGAACCGATATAATGAACACTTGCTACGCCATTAGTCACTGGTGCTGCAGCTACATCTGCATATGTAAATGGATTGACCATTGTATCTCTTGTATATGGATATGTCCTGATCCCTGTACCACCCGGTGGCTGACCAATGACATAAGTGCCGATGCCACGTGTATCAGTCGCTGTTGCTTCAGGCCAGTGTGTCGTGAGCATGAGACCGAAAAAGTCGCTCCATCCTTCACCCATTTGTTCTTCGTTATTGAGACAACTCGAATTGGCAGGTCCACCGGTGAGTCTTGTTGAAACACCATGCCCGTATTCATGACAAATCACGCCACTGTCAAAATCGCCGTCAGGTGTAGTGAGTGGAACGGGAGCAAGAGTCGCATTCACTGTTGCGCTGTTCATCACGGCTTTGAGCGCATTGCCATCTTCAAGACTGATCATGACTGCAGGAATAGTGATCGTGTTATCCGTGCCACTCATTGCAAATGGACTCCCTGTCACATTGTTGATGACGATAGCCGCGACGGCACCGAGATTCTGTACATTCTTGACTTTGGTTACAAAATCACAAGTACCGCGATCGATCACTGCTATTTTTCCGGGAAGGCTTGCTCCATTGCTCAGTGTACTGCAACCAAGATGTGTTGAGCCTCCGCTGTCATTGACGAGCAAAAGATTGCCTGTTTTCGCTCCGACATTGACAAGTTTGTTGGCAGCGCTGAATGCAGATTCAACGGCCCACATAGGACCTGCATTAGCTGGAGGACTATTGATTGTCAATGGTGAAGATCCTGATACGGCTGACCATAGATACATCTGCATTCTTCCACTCGTGCCATCAACCGGTGTAGAAAAATTTGCATTGTTAGTGCCTCCGCCATCCTGTGCTTCGGCTTTGACATAATCTGCGCCTGCTCCGCCGCGGCCAAGATTATTATTTTGAAAATTACCCGAGACTTCATTGAATCCATATTGATACGTCACATCATGCATGATGTTGTTCCAATAAAAAAGATTTGTGATGCAGGAAGCG
>JBDUAU010000719.1:0-27830 GCA_040004485.1 Saprospiraceae bacterium | reverse complement strand
CACGAAGGCACCGTCGTTGGCCTTCATGGCCTGGTAGTCGCCGTCGACCGTTTCCATCATCATGGTAATACGCCCCTTTTGGAAATCCATCTGAGATATAAAGGTGAAGAAAGGACAATCTATACCAAAGCCGAAAGCCTGAACATGACGGGTAGTATAAAAGACCGGATGGCCTTTCATATTCTCAACAGTGGTTATGAAAAAGGGACTCTTCTGCCAGGCATGCAAATATTTGAGGCGACAAGTGGTAACACCGGAATTTCGGTGGCGGCTATTGGCAGAGCATTTGGACACCAGGTCAATATTTTTATGCCGGACTGGATGAGCATGACCGGTCACGTCTGGTCGGCGCGACGATGACTGGATGAGCATGGAACGTATCAATCTCATCAAAAGCCTTGGCGCCAGGATCACATTAGTCAGCAAAGAAGAAGGAGGTTTTCTCGGCAGCATCGAGATGGCAAAGCAAGCAGCAGCCATCGCAGGCGGATTTGTGTCAAGTCAGTTTTCAAATGAGGACAATACAGATGCGCACTATCTGACTACAGGTCCTGAAATATGGTACCAGATGAAAGTCAATGATATGGCTCCGCATGCCTTTGTTGCAGGAGTAGGTTCCGGAGGAACAGTAATGGGCGTTGGCAAATATTTAAAAGAAAGAAATTCCGCTATCAAAGTCCACCCGTTAGAGCCGGCCAATTCACCTACATTATCTACAGGGTACAAAACCGGCAAACACAGGATACAGGGTATATCCGATGAATTCATTCCATCGATCGTCCATCTTCAGGATCTTGACGAAGTGATTTCTGTTGATGATGGTGATGCGATCATCATGTCACAAAAATTAGCTTCAGAATTGGGTTTAGCTGTGGGAATTTCTTCAGGTGCCAATTTTATCGGTGCACTTATGGCTCAAAATCAAATAGGTAAGGATAAGATAGTAGTCACTGTATTTCCGGATAGCAATAAAAAATATTTAAGTACTGATTTACTGAAAGAAGAACCTGTAAAAAAAGGCTTCATCTCCACTGATGTGGAATTGTTGCATTTCGGTGCGCAGAAAAGAGTGTGCAAGCTTTGTTTCACTCCCGAAGAAGCGGCCCTGGAATATATGAAAACAATGTAGCACAAAGTATATCGAGCGTAACGACTACTTCGACCTCTATGCTTAACCTGACCTTGGTCATTGACCAGAATTCTGCCATTAGGAAGAAAATGAAACGGGAGGGCAAAGAGAAATGCCTCCTGATCGAAAATAAACGTAGTCGATTTTTTAACTTGAAAATCTACCCGTGAGACAACTGGAAACACTTTTAAGGTGCGTTAATACGCTATTCTTATCCGTTATTTCGGGATAACCGATGGCCAAAAGTGTTTGGGTTAAGGTTTCTCTGCCCAGTGATTCAATATGGTTTACTGAAACCATGTTTGTTTCCAGATCGACATCTACTTTTTCAACGCCTTCTATTGCGGTAAGTTTTTTGGTTATTGTTTTTACACAACCATTACAACTCAAATTCGCTATGGTGATATTTTCAGTTATCATTTTACACTATTTTAATAATACAAACGAAGTTACAGATATGAAAAGTATCGTACAGTAACATATGTTACAGAAAGAAAATGAGTTTACCCTATAGACTGCCTGATATCATTTATGATCCGATCCAACACTTTATCATGGTGAATAAATTTATCGGCAATAACTTTCATTGTCAGTTTTATTTCCTTCAGTGATTTATTGCTTTTCACAGCCAGAATCCGGGTCAGTGCCTTTACTTCCTTCTCACTGACATAATGTGTCTCACGGATGGCATCTTCAAGTATGATAATGCGCAACCCGGAATCTTTTAGTCTTCCACTCTCTGCGATGATCCAACTCAATGCATAAAAAACAGGTGTGTCAATATAGATAGGTTGAATTCCCTTTTTCAACACAGGCAGTATGTTGAACGGACTTTCAACCACTTCCTTAGTCTGATAGGGCAAAAGTTCAGCATCAGCATCAACTTCCGGTTTAAGTTGTATTAATCCATCTATTGCCTGTGCATAGATGCTGATCCAACGTACCTCTCTACGGAATTTGTGCACGCCATTTTCAATATCCTTGAAATTGAGTTTGTCCGTTTGATAGTCTGATTTGATAAGTTCGATCGCATCAATTATCGTTTTGCCGATTGCTTTGCGTTCTTCCTTCCCGGACATCCAATCCGCCTCCGACAGTTCACGCTCAATACTTTTAATCGTTGATTTTTCTGTCGTGATCCAGCCATCCTTCGTTAACAATACATCAAGATTGATCAGTTCTTTATTGAAATGTTGTCTTAAACATTCTAAAAGTATCGGGGGAAAATTTTCCTGCAGAGAAAATTCTTTAATGAAACCATCATAGTAATCGATTTTGCCCAACTGATCCTCGAGTGACTTGAACGAAATCCGCATTCTTTCAAATCGCTTTTTATTGTGCATCATTTTATAGATGTGCGTCAGGGCTTCGAGATAGAAAAGATATTGACGGGCGGGAGTTTTATAAAAAGCAAGAGCTCTTTCCGGAGAGTCCGGGAGAGTCTGAATTATTTGTTCAACCTTAGTAAGATAAACGTTGAATCTGTCAAGACCTTCTGGCATAAAGGACGATTTCGTTTTATGAAAGTCCTAAATTAATAAAACTTACATACCCGGAATTCTGAATATCCAATTCTGAATTTTGGATTGACAAGTAAAATAATGAATGAGCAATAGAATTGTCTAATGTTTTCTGGCCGCAAATTTCGTTGATGTTCGCAAATTAAACTTTATGATACTTTTTGCCTATGGCTTTTTTGCTTTTTGCATATTGCTTTTTGCCTTTAATTTTTCACCGAAATCTGCCCTGTCTTGAGCACCACCTCACCACCCGGATATTGGATATCAGAGCTGTTTTCTGCAGTGATAAAAAAGGCGGTGGGTTTAAATGAGGTCACTGTAGATAATGAGCTCTTTAATGCTTTGGACATCATACCACTGGATGTTTTTAGTTGTCCGATGTTTGTATTATTGCTATGATCAGTTTCCATCCAGACGACATACATGTCTCTTGCTGGGCTTAGTCTTTTCGGATCGGCGAGATTTGCTACCTTCAACTGAATCGTATAATTTTTGTTTTTATCCTTTTTCACAATGACTGAGCCCTCTGCTGCTGGCACGAGCGATGAGATCTGAAATGCATATTTTTTAGCACAGGATTGCAAAAATAATGGCACCAAAATGCCGATGGCAAATAATATAAAATTCCGCTTAACGTAATTGTGTTTAACTGTATTCATTTTATCAAATTTAAGTATGAAATTTATTTGTATTGTCTTAAATGCATGATCTTTTGAGACGCCTAAAGATGGGTCAATATGCATTTACAACTGTTATATAATTTCTAAAAGATTTACATGATTCACACATTTCCGATGATGCTCCCGGGCTCTTTTTACCACTTAGAAATATAAGTACACATAGGAGTCACTTAGAAAAATAAGTTGTCAACTATCTTCTTCTTCCACCTCATCCTCTTCCATCTCTTCCATCTCTTCCACCTCTTCCACCTCTTCCGCCTCTTCCGCCCCTTCCAACTCTTCCATCTCTTCCGCCGCTTCCATCTCTTCCGCCGCTTCCATCTCTTCCGCCGCTTCCATCTCTTCCGCCTCTTCCATCTCTTCAGCCTTTTCCACCTCTTCAGCCTTTTCTTGCCCTTCTGTCTTATTTCTCTTAAATGTTATCCAAGCTTTCGTTCATTTCTTTTCACCATCTGGCTCATCCGATAGACCAAATAGAGACACAACAAAATAATTCCAACCATCACAAATCCCAACACATCAAAATGTTCAATCGGGCTTGTTTTCGTTTGTTGCACGACTACAAGTCCGGCAAACATCGCTGCGGATCCTCCAGCTAATTGCTGAAGTGATGAATTGATACTCATGTAGGCACCACGGTCATACATTTCAGGGATAGCCGAATTCAAAGCCTGTGCAGGTACCATCCGGCTCATGATCCCCATGAACATGATCATGTTGATGATGATGACAATCCAGATAGGCACCGGAGTAAGATGGGTGTAGATAAGAATCATCACCATCGCAATTGTCGAACCGGCTGCAAATAATTTGAACTTATCCACCTTATCACTCAGCTTACCGATGATGGGCATGATGATGATGGAGGATATTCCCGTAAAAAAGAAAATCACCGGAAGACTAGCCTGGGGGATGCCTACATTATTGACAATAAATGCACTTGTAAAGGGCATGAGCATAAATCCGCCCATAGACAACATCGCTGTTGCATAAAATCCGATACGGTAATCTTTTTTCCGGATCGTATGCCATAAATGCTGTAAAGGAGTCTTGTCCTTTTGTAAAGTTAGATGTGTGGTCAGCGGTTGTAATTTTAACACGACCGTAATCGCAATAATGAAGGCCAGACCTGCTACCATAAAAAACGTCGAATGCCATCCCCATTGATTTGCTAAAACCAATCCAATAGGCACGCCCAGAATCTGACTTCCTGCAAAAGCCATCGACACAAAACCCATCACCCGACCACGTTGATGAAACGTGAATGTATCGGTCAGTATCGCCATGCCTATAGAACCTACTACACCACCGAAGACTCCGGTAACAATGCGGGCTATCAACAATGAAAGATAACTGTCTGCAAAACCACAGACTATAGTACCGATGGTAAACCCGGAGTAGAAAAAGAGTAATAATTTTTTTCTGTCAAACTTATCTGCAAAACCAGCCGTCAGAAACCCGGAGATCCCGGCACTAATAGCATACGCAGAAACGACTGATCCAAACTGAGATGTACTCATCACCAGTTTTTTCATCAACAAATCCCCCAATGGAGAAATGATCATAAAATCAAGGATAATCGTAAAGTTGAGCAACGCCAGCAGCGCAATAACGAATTTCTGGTATGAAGTAAATACAGGTAATGCTACCGTATGGGTCACGGGATCAAGAGTTAAGTCGGCTTCGAGATGTTCTTCCATAAATTATTGAGTGATGTGGTGATCAGGTGATGGAGTGATGGAGTGATCAGGTGATGTGGTGATCAAGTGATGTGGTGATCAAGTGATAAGATAAAAGGTTTATTAGTTTATTTATGTAATTGTTGATTGATTTTGATTAGTCTGCAATTTTTGACCTGATAGGAGAATCTTGTGTTTAAGCTCATCACAAGATCACATGATCACATGATCATCAGATCACTGGATCACCAGATCATTCTAGTTCCTGGCATTGATATCCGGTTTCAGTGAGAATCCTGATGATATCATTTGCTTGCACCTGTCGGGTCACAACTCGCAAAACGCAATCGATGTCGTCCGTATCCACATTCCATCTATTGATCAACGGTATAGAATCAAATATTTCCCGTAGACGCTCCTGATCAGGTTCTGATTTCACATTCGTTTTGAAGATGAGTATTTCGTCTGTGTTTTCCATGCGATAGTTGATTTTCGTTTTTACTTTTTATTTAAGGCCTGAGTGCTTTCAGGACCAGTTTGAGAAGACGTTTCATTTTTTCGTCTGTTACGCTATATTGATCACTCATCATGCTTTTTCCAAGAAGATGAAAATTGAGAAGTGAATAGAATGGCCCATAAGCGATAGACCAGAAAGTTTCAGGTTCGATCCTGGCCATTTCATCCCTGAGTATGGCATTCATGACAAAGGACTTCATCGCTTCCTTGAATCCGGACTCCTTTATGTCTTTAAGTTGAATCAGCGGTGAGTTTCTAAACAGTTCGTAGAAACGGTAATGGATTGGGTATTCAAAAATGAACTTCATCCGGTTCTTCCATTGGAGCCACAGACCGGATTCAAGTGATGAATTGGGATCAAATTTTTCTAAAGCTAGCCTGGCAAAGGTCTGATGGACATCATGATATAAACTATTGAGTAGGGCCTCTTTATTTTTGAAATAGATATAAATCGTTGCCGGTGAGACATTTGCGGCTTTTGCAAGTCGCTGCATGCTGAAGCCGTCAAACCCTTCTTCGACAATCATTTCCATGGCCTTTTGGCGGATGGTGGCTTCTTTATTTTCATCTCTAACCCTCATAATCAGGGCAAATATAAATGAATGTTCATTCTTTTATAATTTTTTAAAGAATTAATTTTAACCAGCGCTGATATATATAACCATAAGGGAAGGAGATAGATATTACAGCCATGCTCTTTAGAGCATGGTTATGGATAGAAAGATGAATTTGGCTTTAGCCGCTCCAACGGGCTAAAGCCCGGAATTCTCTCTTCATTTTTATCCCCCGGCATAAATGCCGGGGTTATGCATATACCCTTTTATTTCTCAAAAAAAAATCGCCCCGCTTGCATCAGGGCGATAATCAATTCAAAACCAAATAGTAAAATCTTGATTGTATAAATTCCATTTACACCATATCTACAAAATATAACAGACCCGGAGACGAGATGTATTGCATCTCCAATATGGTGATCATCTACATAGGACGCATTATTTTATCATAGGTTGCATTTACATTACATTTATTCCCACATGATGAAAAAGTCACCTTTCTAAAATCAGAAATGAATTGTCGGCAGGACGTCATCTGTTTCAGTTGCATTTCAGACCTCAGATGATTTGATTCGTCCTTATTCATCTATTAATTGAATGGTTTCATCTGCTTGAGCTTATTCTTCATCCACAAAAGCAGCTTTACCTGACCTCCCCTAAACACAAAAGCAGCTTGTGATCGTTACCCAATATTTCATTATAACATATTGTATACGAGTTGTTTATAACGAATATTTAACGCCTTCACCATCATTAATGTTGCCTGGAAAAAAGTATGTATTTTTTCATCGACTAGATGAAACAAGGCACACAATCAATACTTCATCATGATGCAAATGAATACGTTAACCATAAAATATTAATTAAAAAAAATGGAAAATGAATCGTTTTCAGAGCATGGATCATGAATATTTTTAAAGCTGAAATAATTTAAAACTTGACTAAAGTGATTTGATGATTGTATTCAACACAATTTATAATCAGGTACTTACACGTATTCGTTGTTTTTATTTTTTATTCATAATTCTCATCTGCGGAAAAATTATTTTCAAAAGTTAATGATGTATTAAATTCATTTCACTTCTGCCTCGAATAAAAGTAAGCAGCACGATTCATCATCATTCGTTTTGATCGTTGATTGCAATATTTGATTTGCATCGACATGATCATTTATTATTCATTAATCTTTAAACATGATGATATGAGGAATTTTATTCTGCTTATTGGTTTTTTCCTGTTGAGCATTACGCTTGCACAGGCACAACGTACCGTTAAGGGTACGATCACCGATCCGAGTGGTGAGCCCGTGATCGGAGCCAGTGTGATGGTTGTGGGTACGACGGTCGGTACAGTGACAGATTTTAATGGTGCGTATGAACTTGTGGTTCCTGCGGGATCGACATCCATTCAGTTTGCATACACAGGTTATCAAACACAGACAGTCAACCTGGGTCCATCTAACATCGTCGATGCCTCGCTCGTCGAAGGTGTCGTTTTAGAAACAGCCGTTGTCACTGCGCTCGGTATTTCCCGTGATAAAAAAGAACTCGGGTATGCCATTTCTAAAGTCGATGGAGAAGATATTCAGCTCAAAGGCGAAAGTGATGTCCTTCGTGCACTTCAGGGAAAAGTGGCAGGTGTCAACATCATCGGAAGCTCAAGCCAACCCGGTAGTGCCACACGATTGACCATCAGAGGTAATACATCTTTCCTTGGCGACAATCAGGCATTGTATGTAGTGGATGGAATTCCATTCGACGGATCTTCATATGGTGCATCATTCCAATTGACAGGTGGAGGTGCTTATGGAAACCGAATGGCGGACCTTGATCCGAATAATATTGAGAGTATCACTATTCTCAAAGGCGCTACGGCTGCAGCACTCTATGGAAGCCGTGCTTCACGTGGTGTAGTCATCATCACGACGAAATCAGGTTCGGCAAAAAAAAGAGATGGACTCCATATTGAAATTTCTTCCGGCCTTACAGGTGAATCCATAGCATCAATACCAAATCTTCAAAATAAATATGGTACAGGTACAGGATTTAGTTATCAGGGAGCAAATGGTTCCTGGGGTGCTCCATTTCCGGGTGCAGTGGACTATCCAACCATTGACTCCATCAACCATTGGTTCAGAGCCACTGCTCCTGCGTCATTTGCACGTTTGAGAGAACTCGGTACACCCGGTGTGACACCACGTGTTGCATACCAGGCTTATCCTGATAATGTGAAATCGCTTTTCCGCAACGGAACTATGCTTGACAATTCTGTCACCTTGACCACAGGACTTGGAAATAATGGTGCTTTTGTCGCTACGGTTTCTCAACTTAATCATGATGGTATCATACCGAATAGCTCATACGACAAGACAAGTGTATCCGTAGGTGGGAATAATGAATTCGCTGGTGGGTTTAAGATCGGTGCTAATATATCGTATACATCCTCATTGCAAAAAGGATTACAAGGTGGCGCAATTGGTTCAGCACAGACGTCATCTTATATGGCAAGATCACTTTACCTGGGTCGCAACTGGGATATCGAAGGGCAGCCTTATGAAGATCCTGTCACCCATGAAAGTATCTTCTTCATCGGTCGCGGCAATGCGGACAGCCCGATATGGTCAGCCAAATACAATGGTTTCAATTCGGATGTATCCCGTACGATCGTCAATCTGAATGCGGGTTATGCCATTGACAAACTATTTGATATCGATTATAGAATTGGTGTAAATACGTATGATCAGAATGATCTTGAATGGTATCGTCCGGGATCACGAGGCGCAAATGGTTTAGGTCAGATTATCTCCGGTTACAATCAATTTGAAGAAATCGAATCTATCCTGATGCTGAGCAAGAGAATGCGCTTCAATGACAACTTTGCCATACAGGCAAGAGTTGGTCATAATGTCAATCAACGCACTGTCAATTCACAAAATATTGTAGGAAGTCAGATGCTTGATTTCAACATCCTTGATATTGACAATACGATTTCACAAGTGACAGGTGGAGGTAATTACAACCGGCAACGATTGATCGGTGTATTTGGTGAATTGACTTTTGATGTGAAATCATATTTATTTCTCACACTCACCGGAAGAAATGATTGGTCATCCACATTGCCTGTAGCAAACCGGTCATTCTTCTACCCTTCCGCAAGTCTTGCTTTTGTATTTACCGAGGCGTTGGGGATGAGTCCAACAGGATTTTTGTCTAGTGGTAAATTAAGAATGAACTGGGCGAAGGTTGGACATTCTCCTGATCCATATAGTATTGATCCAATCTATTTTGTCAATCTTGGTGAACCTGACAATCTTACTGCAGGTGTGCGTGATATTGATTTTCCATTTAATGGCCATGCCGGATTGACATTGGAAAATACTTTGAAGGATCCAAATCTTAAACCTGAGTTCACTACAAATAAAGAACTTGGTCTTGAGCTTTCATTCCTGAATAACAGAGTGACGGTGGATGCCGCAGTATATGAAACTGTAAGTACTGATCAATTAGCACCATTAACTCTTCCTACGGCATCAGGTTATGATGCTTTCTATACAAATTTTGGAAACTTAAGATCACGTGGCATGGAATTAACGCTGGGTCTTACACCTGTTCGCTCAAAGGACTTTCAGTGGAACATCAGCAGCGCGTTTACAAAATACAAGACAACTGTCGAAGAACTTTTTGGCGATGTAAATGAAATTGAAATCCGGGCATTGTTTGGTGGCTCGATCACACCTGTATTGAGAGTAGGTGAAGAATATGGAGTGTTCAGAGGAACGGTAAGTGCACGTGATGATGAAGGGAATCTCCTGATTGATCCAAGCAATGGTACAATACTAAATGCAAATCATGAAGAGATCATCGGCAATCCGAATCCTGATTTCACACTGGGTATTGTCAACAACTTTACATGGAAAGGATTCACGCTGGGTGCGGTGCTGGACTGGAAGCAGGGAGGAGATCTCTATTCAGAATCTGTCAATGAAGAGCTTGGACGAGGTGTACTTGCTTTCCAGGCTGATCATCGTGAACTGGGTGCAGTCATCCCTGGTGTGTATGGTAGTGCAGTCACATTGAAACCAATACTGGATGAGAATGGAAATAAAATAAAAAATCAAACACTCATCGAGCAGAATGATCTTTGGTTCGGTTCATCTTTTGGTGCTAATGCACAGGATGAGTGGCTGGTCTTTGATGCCACTGTGGTCCGATTGCGGGAAATTTCATTAGGCTATACCATACCGGCTAAGACACTTGCACATTCTCCGATAAAGGGAATCACCTTTAGTCTTGTGGGTCGAAACTTATGGTATAAAGCACCAAATTTTCCAAAGGATGCCAAGTTCGATCCTGAGACCAACACATTTGGAGATGCAAATTTCCAGGGTTTTGAATTTCAGAATCTGCCATCGATAAGGCGTTTTGGGGCCAATGTTAAACTCACATTTTAATTTAAAAAAATGAAAAATATGAAAATTAAAATAGTAGTGCTCGTCATGGTACTCTTTGTGGTGAGCTGCAAAGATTTTCTCGATATCAATGATGATCCGAACAATCCGACGAAAGCAGAACTCAGCACGATCTTACCCTACACGCAAGCCAATATGTTTGGTGCACTCGGATTTGGAACAGCTGGTATCACTGATATACTAGGTGTATACACACATCAGATCGTGCAACGAGGTAACCAGGATGACTATAAAGTGCAGGCCAATGAATTCTCTCTGACACAGTGCTGGGAAAAATTATACGCTGTAGGCCTTCCTGATCTTAATCAGATCATCAAGCAGGCCGGAGAAGAACATAAGCCGGTTTATTCAGGAATAGCCAGAGCATTGAAAGCACATATGTTTTCAGTCATGGTGGATCTTTGGGGAAATATCGCCTATTCTGAAGCAGGTGATCCATCTAAATTTCCATTTCCTCATTATGATTCTGGTGAAGTGATTTATGCAGATGTACTGACACAACTCGATGCAGCGATTGCTGATCTGCAGGCAGGCGGCCCACGACCCGGAGCTGATGATCTTATCTACGGTGGTGATCCTGCAAAATGGATCAAGTATGCTAATTCGGTAAAGCTCAGTATCTATAATAAACTGCGATTGACCAGTCTTTACAACGCAGCTGCAGTAACTGCTTTGCTTTCTCAACCACTTATTTCTTCCGTATCAGAAGATTTTCAATTGAGATACACGACTTCGATATCGCCTGAAAATCGTAATCCGGGATTTGTAAGAGAATATGCGCAGAATAATCCACAGTATTATATCTCTCCCTATTTCTATCTACTGATGAAAGGTGAACAAGCTTGTCAGAATTCACTGATGGTCGGCATTCATGATCCACGTATACCTTATTATTTCTACAATCAATTAGCACCTGGTGAAGCTGCTCAGAATCCTGAATCCTATCGGGACGGAGAATTTCTGAGTATATGGTTTGGTTCGTACAATCGCGATCCGAATGAGGGCTTTGACCAGGCCACTTCACAGACGATAGTCGGATTGTATCCTGTAGGTGGAGCCTATGACAATGGATCCGCAGTCAAAGCGAGTGGTGATCTTGGTTTGAAAGGATCTGGTGCACAACGATTAGTGACTGCAGCATGTGTCGATTACGTCCGCGCCGAACTTGCACTGACAGAAGGAACAAGTGATGATGCCCGTGCTATGCTGGCCAGTGCCATTTCAAAATCATTTGCCGAAGTCAATGCAGCAGCGTCCTTAGCGGGTGTAAATGCTATATCCGCAGCAGATATTACTGCATACTCAGATGCTGTGCTTGCTTTGTTTGATGCCGGTGATGCCGATAAAAAACTTGAAGTGATCATGACACAGAAATGGATTCAGGAATTCGGTTCAGGTTCAGAAGCCTACTGCGATATCCGACGTACAGGTTATCCACAGGTGTGTGATCCCGCACAGGATCCGAATGAATTTTCCATTCAGACTAATCCATATCCCGTGTCATTGCCCTACAGTGGAAATGATCTGACGAACAATGGCAATGCACCGATGCAACGAAATCAATACTTGGACAAAATCTTCTGGGATAAAAATTAATTCACTAAACAATGAAACACAACAACATGAAAAATATTTCATATTTAATATCCCTGATGTGCCTGGGTGTATTCTGGCTTAGCTGCAAAGATGATATCCGCATACCTGCCTATCAGAATGGAGCAAATCTGAGGATCGTGCTCGATCCGGCACATTCATTCATCCACTCTACTGCTGTGGCCACAGAGTTCATAGCCTTTGAGGCTTTCAGTGAGAATAAGGATCTTGACCATGTAGACATTTTTATTGCCTATAAAGACCAGGAACACTTATTCAAAACATATTCGCAGGAAGATTTTAGCACGGGCTCGGTGAGTGGGACGTTCAATGCAGGCGACCTTGCTGGATGGTTTGGCGTGGCAGGATTTGCAGATGGTACACGGGGTGGTAATTTTTCTATTCATCCTGTCGTGTCACTTGATGACGGCAGGGTTTATCCAAGCTATGTGCATACAACAGCCGGTGACAGTATACTCAATATTGGAACAGGTCCATTGGGCAACGTAGGCACAGGTGCTTTTACCACGCAAAGAGGTACGGGGATCCTTTGTCCTCCCGTTGATATTTCTGGAAACTATAAAGTTGTGTCCGCCACAGGTCAGTCAACGGATGGCTGCTGTCCGGATGTAGTCATTGTTTCAGGCAATATCGTAGTCATTGATGCCCTTGTAGGTTCAAGCACCAATTTCAGTGTGTCTGATATTACAGGCGGTCTGTATTTTGAATGGTATGATGTGTATGGCATCACTGGTCCGGGTGATACTCCGGGAGAAATCTTATTTAATTGCAATGAAGTGACGATCGTCAATACACAAGAGCCTTTTGGAACAGCGGTGCAGGGAGATGGACTTTATGACGCGACTACAGGAACGATTACCTATACCTGGGCAAATGGTTATGGAGATTCCGCTACGGTGACGCTGCAGAAACAATAATATTTAATTGAACTTTTCAATAGAGTCGAATTCAATTTTGGTTTACCCGGTGAATATTCTAGTAAGGATGTTCGCCGGTTTTTTTAAAAACAATCTGCCGACGTCAAAGCATTCCCTCCAACATCATGTCGGAAAATCCTCAGGCAAATGTATACTGCATGTCATAACCTTCAATTGTTTAATGGCCACGATCAGAAGATACCTGCCGATGTCGGATATTCTTCAACATCATTTGAGTAGTCTCCCTCAATCATTTACGTATAACATCATACAAAAAAAACATTTCATAGACAGAATCAATACGTCTATCTAATCATATCCATGTAAGGCAGCATAAACAGAATAGTTCACGTTTGACTGTCAAGATTTAGCGAGCATCGCTAATTGCTTTTTTGACCGGAAAAGTATGAAGGGAGATCTCTATTGAACAGAACGGATCAACCATCATCACGACATGAAAAACAAGCCGCTCAGTGCTTACAAGAAGAAAAAATTAATTGAATCGTTTTGCGACGAGCTGACCGCCACACAGGCTGCACATCGTCTCAACCTGGATCGGAACACAGTCAACAAATACTTCAGACGTATCCGTGAATGTATAGCAGGATACAGGGAATTTCAGAAGATGAACCTGATGATCAACCTCATCAATACACCTGATCAACAAGTCAACTCTGTGATAAAAAACATTCCGGCATCGGGTTCACAGGACAATGAATTTCCGATCCGCATCATGTGTCTTGAAGGGCAGTTGCTCACTGATATTGATATGCAAATGTCAATGAACGGATCAAAATACATGATGAATATTTCCGGGTATTTCGATGTATCCGCCAATGGCCACTCTCAAGTAAAACATAACGGAGTAGATTGTACGGATCTCCACAGGCTGGCCGATGATTTCCATTTGTTTACGACAAATCGTTTTAAAAAATTCTTTGGGATTAAAAATGAATATACTTATCTGTATGTTAAGGAAGCGGAGTTTGTATTTAATGAAAAAGATTCATCGCGCCGGGAAAAAGTATTGAATAAGATGACGGATCAGATATTTGTGTAGTATATCCATTCACTTCGACACATTCAACCCACATGTTCGTGATTTAATGTTGAAAATCGATAATACCTTGGTTCCAAAGGGGTAATTTAGCAGCCATATATGTTTGAGATGCAGCTGACGAGTTGGAGGGACTTCCTCCTTCGAAAGCCTGACATCCGTGAGGGTGAATTCAAGCAGGTGTGGCTGATGCAGCTCAACGTATTCCTCCTTATTCAATGTCTTTGGATCATCAAACCGGTGGTCAATGCTCATTTCCTATCGAGTGTTGGTATTGAAAAACTGCCATCCGTATTTGTTTTACATTTGAACGAATATAAATTAGTATATGGTCATTATTGTTTTTGGATTGCCCGGATCAGGGAAAAGTTATTTTGCATCAAGACTGGCTGCAAAACTCGAGGCGAAGTATGTGAGCACGGATGAGCTGAGAATGAAAATGTTTTCTAAAAGAACGTACTCTGATGAGGAAAAAATGGCGGTATACGATGCCATGCTGACCATCATGGCCGATCCGATATCCATGGAAAAACCAATTGTTCTGGACGGGACATTTTATAAGGAGGTATTGAGAAACAAATTTGAGCAAAAAGTAAAAGAATTGAAAGGGAAGATCATTTTCATTGAAGTGACCGCCCCGGAAGAAAGTATTGAAGAAAGGCTGGAGAAACCACGCATAAACAGTGAGGCCAATTTTGATGTTTATCTGAAGCTGAAAGAAATGACTGATCCCTTTTTAAAAAAACATCTTGTGTTGATTTCTTCCAACAATAACATTGATGCCATGCTCGGTGAAGCGATTCACTATATTGATACCCACTAATGAAAAGCAGGTTCATTCAAATTATTTTAGAATCAGGAAAATTCACACATGCGTTCACGCAACGTAAATTAGTTGAGACGCATATTTCTTACGTTATCCTGGGTAGTTCGTTTGCTTATAAATTTAAAAAGGCCATCCACTATTCTTTTCTTGATTTTTCAACCCTGGGGAAGCGAAAATATTTTTGCGAACGTGAATTAATGTTGAACAACAGGCTTACAAAGGGGATGTATCTTAAGGTTGTAACTGTTCGCCAGGTAAAAACTGAAATTTCGATTGATGGTAATGACGGGAAAATAATTGATTATGCTATAAAGATGAAGCGCATGCAGGATGCAAAACAAATGCACCTCATGCTTGATAAAAAACAAGTCACTTTGCAACATATTAAATCGTTGGCGGTAATGATCAGGAAATTTCATGATCGAACGGAAGTGATCCACGGAAGATTTATTCAGGACCATTTTTCATCCCGGTTCAATGATATTCTTTCTGTATCTGATCTAGTAAAAAAAGCCCTCGGTGTTGAGCAGGTGAAAACGATTGAAAGGGCCATGCGTATTTCTGATCAGTTCCTGACCAATCACCATGACCTGTTTATAAAACGTTTTGAAAGCGGATATATACGTGATTGTCATGGCGATCTTCATTCGCGAAATATTTTTTTATACGCGAAACCTGTCATATTTGATTGCATTGAATTCAATGATGAGTTTAGGCAAATTGATGTGTTGGATGAGCTGGCCTTCTTTTGCATGGACCTGGAGGCTGAAGGATTTTATAAGTTGAGCAAAGCATTCACGGATTATTATTTTATGAAAGCAAAAAAGGAATTTGGTAAAAGGGAACATTTACTTTTTACGTATTACAAATGCTATCGTGCCAATGTAAGGGCTAAAGTAAATGCATTGCGCGCAATGACTGTAGATGTAACTATGCAGAAAAAAAACCTGGACGATGTTGAAAAATATCTTGCATTAATGAACAGCTACCTTGTTGATTTGACCTGAGGTTATTAATCGAACACTCAATTGAATGCGTTAGGGCGTAAATTCTGGAAATAATAATATTTTATCGATCGGGTATTCAAGGCACAACCTTGAATACGCACAGATGCTGCAAATTGGCAGCACAGGCTCCGGTATACCTACGCCTAACGATTTGCGTTTTTTTTTATTAATTCTGATTGTTCTGTCCACTGAACCGAGAGATTTTTTGTGGATTGGATACATAGCTTGTTTTAAATATCTTACTTTGACGTCGTGACGCCCGTTATTCTCCTCGCATTTGCCAATGACAAACAAAATACCGGAGCCGGATACCTCAGGGGTCTCACTGCCGAACGCAATGCCATTCGCGATGCACTATCCAAAGCAGAAGAAAACGGCCTATGCCAGGTCCTTGTCGAACCCGATGCTACCATAGATCGCATTTTTGATCTGTTCCAAAACAGTACATACCGTGACCGGATAGCCATCTTTCATTATGGCGGACATGCTGACAGCTATTCACTTCTGCTTGAATCTGCTTCCGGCGCCACGGCTGCTGCACATAGTGAAGGCCTTGTCAATTTCCTTGCAAAGCAAAAGAGCCTTAAGCTTGTTTTTCTCAACGGATGTTCTTCCCAAAAACAATCTGAAGAACTGATCTCATCAGGTCTTCCCGCCGTGATCGGTACTTCACAATCCATCAATGATATAGTGGCCACAGGCCTTGCTTCACGTTTTTATAAAGGCATGTCGGCGGGGATGAATGTGGACAGAGCATGGACCGATGCAGTAGACCAGATCAAAACTGAAAATGGTTCAGAAAATTCCAAGGCCCTTTTCGTTGAATCCATTTTGGGAAGTCCGGGTGAAGACCAGTTTCCATGGAAGCTGTACACCGGTGAAGGAGGGGTAATATCAAAAGCATGGAATTTACCTGAAGCTGCTAATCAACCGTTATTCGGTCTTGAACTTCCAAATACATACTACAGGAAATTACCTGCTGCACCTTATGTCGGTCTTCGGAGTTTTAAACGAGAGGAGGCTGCAATATTTTTTGGACGGGGCAATGACATTCGGAGTTTGTATACACAGATAGGAAGAGAGCAGCCGGTTATTTTGCTTTCAGGAAAAAGAGGAGTTGGTAAATCTTCTCTTCTGGCTGCAGGTTTAGCACCGAGACTTGAATCAGCTTTTGTCGTTTCTTGCCATGATATTTCAGGAAGGAATATTTCTGATAGTCTGTCTGCTGCATTGGATCAATTACGTGAAGAGAACGGATTGGAAAAACTTCCTCCTAAAGACAAAACCAATCTGCAGCAAAAAATAGCAGAATTACAAAAATTAATTTCGTCAGTTTCCGGATATGCTAAAGATGTTATTCAAAATGAACTCGCCCAACTAATTCGTCTCGATGGTATAGAGCGACTCAGCTATTATGAACAGTGGATATCTATTGAAGAAAGAACAAAGAAACCTCTCGTCATCATTCTTGACGAGATATCATCAGATCCTACAGAGTGGAGGACATTTGTGGAGATCCTGGTCAGCATATTTGAAACAAAAAAGGCGCCTTTAGGAAAACTTGTGTTGAGTATTGACGAAGCTTACCATGATTCGTTTTGCGAGCTATTGCAGTTGGCTCATTTTCCATATGCAGATGTATTTCTTCAGCCACTTACATGGGATGGAATGAATGAGGCGATTGCAGGCAACACACTTTCACCGGTCACAAAGGAATTTTACCGTCTGCAAATTGAAAGTACACCCTCGAATAATTTTCTCAACACACTTTGTGGCGATCTTTCAGATGGAGATCACACATTAGTTGCTCCTTATCTGCAGGTTATACTATCAGATCTGTGGGCATCTGCTGTTGTGGAAAATGCACAGGCGCCTTCATTCACCATGCGTTCTTATCAGCAGGGGATTCTTTCAGGTGAAATCATGGACAGGTTTTTAAATCAACAACTTGCATCACTCAAAGAATGGAATAAGGAACCTGTTCAATCGGGTCTTGCTCTGGATCTGCTCTATCGTCATACATCTGCTCTCGGTAAAGCTGAAATTCTTGAAGCTGCGAAACGAAAGTTGATCTATAGTGATCGCGAAGAAATCGTCAATAGTCTGATCAGAAAATGCAAAGAACTTTTTCTGCTGACAACAGCACACTCAGAAGGTACCATCTTAGGACACAATCTTCTTGCCCTTGTTGTGATCCGTCAATACAGTATCTCTCTCAGTCCGGGTCAGCAGGCCGCTCGTATCCTGAGTGCAAAGACAGGAGAGACTGCAGAACCCGGGAAAAATTCGTGGCTGAATGAAGCTGATCTTGATGCCGTAGAAAAGGGAATGCAGGGGATGCGCAGTCTCAGTGATCATGAGAAATCACTTCTGGAATTCAGTCGTATAAAAAAAGTACAAGCCCAAAAAGACAGACAACGCAATCGTATCATTCGCGGAGTATTAGTTTCTGTAGTCGCGGTCTTCGCAGCACTGGCAGGATGGCAGTGGCATATTGCATCTCAACGCTATCAATACGCACGAGCCGGCGAACTTGCATTCACAGCAAGAGAAGAACTGAAGAAAGATAACACGCTAGCATTGGATGTAGCGTACAATGCATATTCCATTCTTGAAGAAAATTCACCTTCACTGACCATTCTTGCCCTAAGCGATATTTTTCACGCCCAGGATGACATGCCGCTTTACAAATCAAATTTCCCACACACAAAAAAAGTTTTCACCGCAGTATTTTCTCCTGATGGTAAGCAAGTGCTCACTGCATCAGAAGATGGATATGCCAGGCTATGGGATATCAATGGCAAAGAACTTCTTTCAATGCCACATGAAATAGAAGTGAAGAGTGCTGCCTTTTCACCTAACGGGCAACAGATACTGACCCTGACACGAACCAATGTTTATCTATGGGAGAAAGATGGAAGACTGACGGATAAGGATAGCATTCCGGAATCAATGACAAGCCTTGATTCATTTTCAACTGACGGAATGAAAATTATTCGAAGCACAGTTACTACAGGTGCTTATTATTCAATGATCAGAAAATTAAAACAGGATGATAATATTGTCATTTCATCTCCTGCAGAAAATCTTTTGCTTACTATTCAAAGTGGGACCTGCACATTATTTAACAAAGAGGGTAGTGCATTGAAAGATTCTTTTTCTTCAGGTGTGATCAATGCTTCATTCTCACGCGATGGAAAACAATTTCTGACCCTCACACCTGATTCCAATTCGTGTCATATCACCGTATGGAATGATCTCGGTGATTCGCTATACAACTTCAGATGCAAGGGCACTGAAGTCAGCGCTGTATTTTCAGCTGATGGCAAGAGTATCCTCACGGCTTCCAATGATTTCACTGCAAAACTCTGGGACTTTTCACAACCATTTTTGCACAGGTTTCCAAAACAGTCACAAGCGGTCAACACAATTGATTATTTCCGGGAAGGAAACAGATATGCGACAGCTTCTTTTGATTCCACTGCAAGAATATGGGATGCATCAGGGAAGCTGATCGATAGTCTTAAGCACGGAGGTGTGGTGACGTCTGCTCATTTTTCACCTGATGGCAAACACATCATTACGGCCTCAAGAGATAGTACTGCGAGAATATGGAGTCCAAAGGAATCGCAAGTCATCGTGTTGAAGCATCAAGGCGAAGTGACGAGTGCGATATTCTCTCATAAAGGTGATCTCATACTGACTTCTTCACTTGATAGTCTTACAAGACTGTGGGATGTGACTGGTCAGCTTGTTCATTCTTTTCATTTGAAAGGTGATGTACTATCGTCATGTTTTTCTCCAGATGATACACATTTGCTTACGATTTCATCAGACAGTACTGTCACCATCTGGGATATTTATGGTGAAGAATTACATGCATTCAAACAGCGCAACAAAATTTATTCAGCTTCATTCTCGCATGACGGTCTATATTTTTTAACCTCGTGTGCCGACAGCACAGTGCGCAAGTATTCTGCAACAGGTGAATTATTGTTGACGCTGCATCACAATGAAAAATCCAAACATGCGATTTTTACACCTGACGATCAAAACATTCTCACAGGCGGAAAATTGATAAAAATCTGGACTGCAGATGGAAAATTATTGGATAGCATGATGCACACAGCTAATGTTTCAACTGTAGCTGTTGCACTGGATGGTCATCACATCCTCACGACCTGTTATGATGGTCGTGCCTATCTATGGACGATGCATGGAGAGTTGGTTGCAACCTATCGAAAGCATACGGCGAAAATTAATGATGGTGTATTCACGCCTGATGGAAGCCATATCCTCACAGCCTCAGACGATGGTTATGTCTATCGTTGGCGGACACCCTGGGCGATCTACAGTGGATTGAAAACAAATCCGATCTATCAATTGTCGGAGAAAGAGAAGGAGGAGTTTGGGATAGTGCGGTAGGAAAAACGAATAACGAGTAACGAATAACGAATAACGGGTAATGAGTAACGAATAACGAATAACGAGTAACGAATAATGAATAACGAGTAACGAATAACTGCAGTTTTCACTAACCTAATTATTTCTTCAATATATTAATGTCGATACTCGAAGGACAGTATTAAAAAGCAAAAATTATAGATGATAGAATAGCTTATAGTTGAGCGAAGTCGAAACTACTTTTGGTATTGCTTTGTCGGTCGCTGTACTTCGACTGGCTAAACTCAACCATGCGCTGCAGCTCAGCAACCGCGGGGCCGAAGCGAAACGATAAGAAGCGAAACGACATCCTTTTTAATATATCGTAAAATCACAAAGGCTCGCGCATGTTTCCATGAGATAGAAATACATTAGTTCATTTGGTTGAGTATCGAGACCGGCCCAGTCATTGACGGTCACGATGACGGCGAGGAAATCACCATCATTGATGATCAGGTCGGCATAATAGCCGGATTGAACATCACCGTTTTGATTGCTGCCTTCATGATCGATGTGCTCGCTGTAGTAGGGATTATCTTCATCATCAGTGAAGTCATCGACATCCTCATCTTTCGGTTGCAGGATCATTCCATCATTTGCCAAGTACGATTTGAATGAACTCATGGCCTGTATGCCGTTATCCATTGATTCGTTTGGAGAAATGTAGATAGACATCGTGATCAATCCTCCCGGGCTTGAAGTTGTGATCAATGTCCCGTAATCATCAGCGGATCGTGACAAATTACAATCTGCCGGAATCATCACTGTGATACCGGTCAGATCTTCCACGTAGAGATCAATGATTTTACTGTCCAGTTCATCCAGCGAAATGCTTTCTTCCGCATCAAGCATTTCCGTCAGATCCTTTTTCTCATCGTCAAACAATGTCTCATACACTTCGCCGAAGCTCATTCTGTAATCGTGATATAGTTCAAGTTCGTCACCGGTACCGGTTGAAATATTCATTGGATTTTCAAACTGTTTTGCCTGACTGATTTCTTCCGGACTGAGCAGGGGATTGTCAGAGCGCATACCGCTGTACATGTATTTATTTTCGATGCCAGCCTGATCACAGGATTGCATCGGTTTTGAAAGAGGTGTGCCCTGGTTGAAAAGTTTATTGAAATCAGCAGCGGGAATGGCCCATACACAAGCCTTGCCATCGACAAGTTTTGCGCCGCCATCTACCATCCCTAATATCTTATTGTCATACGTCAGCGGCGAACCTGAATGAGCTTTGCGGATATTCGGTTCTTTGAAATTGATCACTTCGGTATTCATGCCAGGATAATATTGGCCGCCATCGCTGCACAATGCTTTTGAAAGACCTGTTGGATTGTTGGCGACACGAGGGCTGATCTTTGCGAGGCTTGTGCGCTCTTCGAGTACAGTCGTCTTTGCACTTACGCTCGTGGTGTTGACAGGTACTTCCCAAAAATTGATATTCGTATCGTACGGTGGTTCACCGGAGTAAAGTGTGAGTGAAGGTATGCCAAGCGGAGTCTGCAATCGCAACAGGGCGAGGTCAGAAGGTTTGTAGATTTTTTCAATTTTGGCGTATGCACTTTTCCCCTGCCAGACGACCATGATTGTGCTTTTGCCGGAGACGACATGCAGAGCGGTGACGATGAGATCCGGGCCTCCACAAGCTACTCCATATCCTGATGATTTGTCAGCATGTACCTGAACAATGGAGGATTTCTGGGCAAAAGTTGTGAATGGTATTGAAGCCAGAATGCCTATAAGTAATTGGAAAACACAAAGAAAAATACGTCTAATATTGAACATGGTATGAATTGTTGACGGTAGTAAAGGTAGGGGACTTGACTTAATAATTGTAGGTGATGCGTTTAAGGTCGGATGTATGAGTTTAAAGTTTTAAGGCATCGGTAAAATCTCTCGAATATGCTTAACGTTTTATCCTGGTGTAGTGGGTATATTTGGGGAGGTGATTGAATGTTTAAAAAATGGACTATGGTTTCACTTATTCAAAAAGAAAAAGCTGAAATGTTCCTGAAATTTCATCAGGACAAAGAAATTTTAGTGTTGTTAAATTCATGGGATATCGGGAGTTCTAAATTAATAGAAGCATGCGGCTATAAAGCCATTGCGACAACAAGTATGGGTATAGCTGCCTCATTAGGTTATCCTGACGCCCAGGTAATACAATTGTCAGAAATGATTGAAGCTATAACGGGGATTGTCAATGGAGTACAAGTTCCGGTCACAGCGGACATTGAATCCGGATATGGGAATAATTTGCATGAAATAATTGATTCGGTTCAAAAGATAATTGCAACAGGAATTGTTGGGATAAATATTGAAGATAGTATTGATTTGAATCCGGTATTAATTGATGAGATGGAATTTTGTGAAAGAATTTCAGCTGTTCGTGCATTATCAGATTCACTGGGTTTTCACCTAGTCATTAATGCAAGAACGGATTCATTTTATACTTCGTCTGGTTCGCCTCGGGAAAAATTAGCTGAATCCATAAAGCGTGGCAATAGTTACAGAGAAGCAGGTGCAGACTGCATATTTATTCAGCCTGTTTGGGAAAAAGAAACAATTTCAAGGTTGGTCAGGGAAATTAATGCCCCGATTAATATTCTTGCAAACCCCGGAATGGGAGCAGGATTGCCTCCTTCTGTTCGGGAATTGCAGGATTTAGGTGTCGCCCGTTTAAGTTTAGGTTCAGCTTTGATGAAAGCTATATTAGCATTAATTAAAAAAGTGGCTGACGAACTATCAGAAAAAGGAACTTACGATATATTATTAGATACGCTGACACCACTTCCTGAAACTGCATTGGCCTATAAAATGGCGACCGGGGTAAATAAATAATGAACAGAGACTCAGGCTTTAATACCTATATTTGATCAAAGCAGGGTATTGAATAGTGCCCGGTGAATAATTATATGGTAAAAACCGGATCATGAATATGAAGATAAAAAATATCAGTCTCTATGGGCTTTGTGGACTTCTTATATGTTTGACTTTTCTGACTATTTTAAGTTGTCATAAGGATGAGGATATGGATAATAATTCAATCATCGGGAGATGGCAGTGGTTTAAGACGATCGATTCCTGGCCCTATAAAGTAAGGACGCCTTTTACGGAAGGATATACAGCCATACTTAAATTCGATGAGGAAGATCATGCCCAGTATTTTAGAAACGATTCAATACAGTGGACTTACCCGTACAAATTGAAATACAGGATAAATGACATCCTCAATCCTGGCAGTGACTCCACACTTGTCTTAGTCATTGATAACGGTACACCGACATTTTTCTCCATTGAACATGATACCTTAATGACAGATCAATCCTACGTGGACGGGCCGAGAAAATATTATGAAAGGATTAAATGATACAGCCCGGGTAACAGACACCACTTTTAGAAATGAACAATGCAGGCAGGAGTCTGTAAACAGTATAGAGTAAAATATTATAAACACAACTAACCCGAAAGGATATGAGCAATAATAAAAATTGGCACGATCGACATAAAGAGACATTAAGTTTTGGTAGTCGTCTGGCTGATTCAGTAGCGAAGGGAATGGGGTCCTGGAGATTTATTATTATTCAGACCGTATTAGTCATATTATGGATGGGATTAAACGTTTTAGCCTTTACGCATCATTGGGATGTCTATCCTTTCATATTGCTTAATCTTGTTTTTTCAACTCAGGCTGCTTATGCTGCTCCTATCATCATGATGGCTCAAAACAGGCAGAATGACAGAGACAGGGCCCAGGCCTTATCCGATTACGAGACCAATGTGAATGCAAAACTGGAAATTGAAGCCTTAACTATCAAGTTGGACAAGATTGAAACAGAGAAATTGGATAAAATAATCAGGATGTTGGAAGATATGGGTATCAATTCGAAAAAGTAAATGGTAATATCGTTTCAGATGCTTTAACGAATTAAATAGTTTCCAAAACATATTCCACCATAGTTTCTTATCTTGGAACATAGTCTTTAATATGTATTTCCTCTATTAAAGTGAAAGCTCCCTCCTCCTGGCACAAAACTGATCTGCATCTGCATTTGCAACATGCATTGAACCTCGAACTGTGGACCATTCCTCTATATCTCACAGCACTTTACAGCATCAAAGACCTGAAAAAATTAAAGCATTCCGAATATCCCGATTCGGCAAAACTTATTTTTTCAGTTGTCGTTCAGGAAATGCTGCACATCGAGCTCGTATGTAATATCGCTAATGCATTGGGTTTCTCTCTTACGTTTTCGATGCCAAACTATGATGAAGAAAAAGGGATTCCGTTTATTCATCCTTTGCAGGAAAGCCTGCCATCTTTTTTACATGGATATGTTGTCAGACCGCAGGCATTGAATGAACATAGTCTCAGGTTGTTTTGTGCGATTGAACTGCCTCATCCGAGAAGAGAAATGGATTTCGAACAGGAACAATCCTACCACAGCATTGCCGATCTTTATGAAGCCCTGAAGATGGGAATCTCCACTTTATGGAACGAGTGTTTCATAGGAGATGATCATAACACCAAACAGAAAAATACATTTACAGAATATCACAACACACATGGAAAGCATCATGGTTTCAGTCAATGTGTTTATTCTCCGGAGACGGCATTGAAAGCGATCGATGCTATCATTGAACAGGGAGAAGGCGCAGATGCCAAATATGTGCCATCTGATTTTCGTCCTGTGCCGCCTGAAGCCGGAAAAGAATATGATACAGCCTGGTACAAAGGCCATCTAAGCCACTATCAAAAATTTCGCATACTGCTGCATTCTCATCACCACCTGCCGGAAGTATATGCTGATCAACCGAATGAAATGAATTTAGCAACACAACAAAAAATGGAAAAATTGTTTTCAGAATTTCTGTCAGATATGGCTCATAATTTCAACACAGCAGGAGAGGAAATGAGCAATTCTTTTTGGCAAAAGATGTTTGCACTTGGTCGGGCTATTGCTGAAGTTTGGGAATCAGGAAGGTGTCCTTATTTTAGTTCAACCACATCGTTTCATAAAAATTATTGATTCTACTATGGTCACAGATGAATCTTTCAATCAACTTTTCCAAAGTCTAAAGAACTGTTCTCCTCATGATGTCGGAAAGACTTGCATGGCCATCATGGAATCTTTCGTGGATATTGACAGGGAGGCAAGGAAAGTACGGACTGAAGAAATGTATGCATGGGCAGAACAAAATGCCGCTAAAAAACCTTTGTCGTTTTGCTACGCAAAGTTGATCCTCGCGTTCAGTTTTTTTTACAACGAACAATATGACAAAGCGTTGCCATTACTTATCGAATTGCAACGTTTGTTTAGTGAGCAGAATGATCCGGATGGAGCTGCTGTGGGTCTGAACTTCCTGGGAAGTATCTATCGTACGTTTGGTGATGTTGATCTGGCCCTTAAAGCCTGCTGGACAGCACATGAGCAATTATCAAAGTCGGGTAAATATCCATTCTTCTTCCTCGCATGCAACATCAACATTGGCGGTATCTATGTTGACAGAAAACATTATGATGAGGCAGTACCACATTTCCTGAGTGCTCTGGATATGGCAGAGAAACTGGAGAAGTACTATTGGGTCATTTACGCTTTGCACGGACTGAGTAAAGTGTATCTGATACAACAGAAATATCCGGAGGCGAGAGAGTGTCTTGAAAGGGCTATGATCGTAGCCGAAAAATATAATCATCCTTTATCTGTTTGTAACTCCCTTACCGAATTAGGCAACTATTATTTCACAACAGGTAGTTTTGCAGAAGCAGAGGACTTTCATAAACGGTCATTAACTCTTCGGGAGCAAAATCAATTCATAGGTGGAGCCATCACCAATTGTATCCGTCTCGGTGAAATATATAGTAAACAATTTAAACCGAAAGAAGCCATCGCCATTCTTGAAAAGGGATTAAAACTGGCCACCCAGATGCAGGTAAAGCCAAAGATGTACCAGATTCATTTTCTCCTGTCAGAAATTTACCAAAGTAAAAATGACGTGGTTAAAAGCTTATTTCATTACAAGCTGTTTCACGAATTGCGCGAACAGGTCGAGTTGGAAGACAACGAAAGGAAAATAAAAAATGCGCACCTCGTTTTTGAGGCGGAGCAAACTATGAAAGAAAATATCATCATCAAAAAACAAAAGGCGGAGATTGAAAAGAAAAACATTGAACTCCAGGAAACCATCGATGAGCTGACGCGGGCAAGGATCGGTAAGAAAGCCAAAGCGATTACTCTTGTCATTGCCATCATTTTATTTGTTCTGGAGGATACCATTTTACATTTTGCTCTGGAATTTGTGTCGACCAATAATTATTTTATTTCGCTTATTGTAAAAATGGTAATTATCTTTTCGTTAAGCCCGATCAATAAAGCAGTTGAAGGTTATTTGTTGAAGCGGATTATCAAAAAAAGGAAAAGAGAGGTTTTAGTCTGACATTGTTTTCTGAGTGGTGCTACACTGCTTTTGCTGCACACACATTTTTTTTAGTGATGTATGTGTACTGCGATGCACATGTCCACCCTTTTTTTTCTTACTTTTAGGACATGAAACTCTTTTCGATTTATTTTATCCTTTGCTTACCTCTATTGGTTATCAGTCAGCAAACCATCAATGGTTCTATTATGCATGATGGCCTGCAGCGTGATTACATACTTTATATTCCGGCCAGTTATGTGCCTGGCCATTCAGCTCCTCTTGTGCTTAATTTTCATGGTTATACCTCTAATGCTTTCGAACAGATGTTCTATGGCGATTTCAGGCCTATAGCGGATACGGCCGGTTTTCTTGTTGTACATCCTATGGGTACTGTTGATCAATTAGGTAACACTCATTGGAATGTAGGGTGGGGAAGCAGCAATGTTGATGATGTCGGATTTACGGCTGCATTGATTGATTCATTGTCTGCTCAGTATGATATCAATCAGGATCGTATATATAGTACCGGCATGTCCAATGGAGGATTTTTTACTTATAAGCTTGCCTGCGAACTAAGTGATCGCATAGCAGCTATAGCCTCTGTCACCGGAACAATGAATACCGGTCAGACGACCACGTGTCATCCACAGCATCCCATGCCCGTCATGGAAATACACGGAACTTCTGATCCGACCGTCGCATATGATGGCACTGTTTTTTTTACGGCGATCCCTACAGTGCTTGCTTATTGGGCGACATTCAATGCATGTCATACACCTCCGGACATTGATAATATACCGGACATCAATACGAGTGATGGTTGCACAGCAGTGCATTATGTATATGCCAATGGAACGAATGGTGTCGAAGTCGAACATTATAAGATCATCAATGGTGTGCATGCCTGGCCGGGTTCTGCTTTCGGCGGTGTAGGCACAAATCAGGATGTAAATGCCTCCAAAGAAATCTGGCGTTTTTTCTCGAAATATGATATCCA
>JBDUAU010000087.1:0-8593 GCA_040004485.1 Saprospiraceae bacterium | reverse complement strand
AGATTTCCTGAACTTCCAAGAAGCTATTTGCTCAGAAACGATAAAGGAAAATTTATCGATGTGACACATGATGTATTTCCCGAATTGGAAAACCTGGGAATGATCACAGATATAAAATCAGGAGATCTGGATGGAGATCAAAATCCGGAAGTTGTATTTGTTGGCGAATGGCTTCCCATTACAGTATTCAGTTTTGATAAAACTAAATTCCAAAACCGCACGGCAGCATTTGGTTTAGAAAAAACATCAGGTTGGTGGAAATCAGTGGCGTTAGCAGATATGGATAATGATGGTGATCTGGATTTATGGGCTGGAAATATCGGACTGAATAACAGGCTAACTACGAGTGAACAACATCCAATTACACTTTATACAAAGGATTTTGATGGGAATGGATCGCTTGATCCAGTATTGTGTTTTTACTATAATGACAAGTTATACCCTTATGCAAGCAAGGATGCACTGATCGGACAGATTCCAAAATTGAAGAAAAAATTTGTCAGGTATACTCCGTATGCGTCTGCAACTATCAATGACATATTTACTGCTGAAGAACTGAATGGCAGTACTACACTGACTGCAAATACGTTTCAAACGATTTACCTGGTTAATGAGAATAAGAAATTTGTTCCACATCCACTACCCTACCAGGTTCAGTTGGCTCCTGTTTTTGATATGGTGATTGAAGACTTTAACCGGGATGGTAAAATGGATATTTTGATGGCTGGAAATTTTCTTTATTCTGAAACGGAGACAGGTGAAATGGATGCGGGAAATGGTACTCTTTTAATACAAAATTCAGATGGTTCTTTCCGATATGTTCCTAATATTGAGCATGGTTTCTGGGCGCAGGATGAAGTCAGGGAGTTAAAAATGATCACCCGGGCTGATGGTAAGCAAGAAGTTGTAACAATAAATAATAAAGGACCAGTTCAATTCCATACTCTTGTGCATACTGACGATGTCGTTCAATAAATCATCAGCACGATCGACCTAAAAATTAGTAATAAACAACGAAAGTAATGACCAGAGCAATCATTATAATGCTTTCCATTAGCATCTCCCTAAGTTGCCAAAAAAAGGGGGAAATTGTTGTTGAAGATAAGCGTGGGCGAGAGATAAAGGCCAGCTTCACGCTGATGCCCACTGATGTAACAGGGATAACTTTTTCTAATTTATCAGGTGATTTTAAAGAGGATTATAATTACAACATCTTCAACTATGAATATCTGTACAATGGCGGCGGAGTGGCGGCGGGGGATGTCAACGGAGATAGTCTTCCTGACTTATATTTCACATCCACATTTTCAGAAAATAAACTATACATCAATTTAGGCCAATTCAAATTTTTAGATGTGACCGAAGCATCCGGTGTTGGTGCTAAATTAGGATTTAAGACGGGAACGACGATGGCGGATATTAACGGTGACGGAAAACTGGATATTTATGTTTGCCGTACCGGGAAATCTGATGATGGACAAAAAACGAATCATGTATATATCAACATGGGGAATAAAATGGTAAATGGTGTTGCCATTCCTTTTTTCGAAGATCAGGCTAAAAAAATTGGCCTGGATGATAACAGCAACTCAAATCATGCATGTTTTTTTGATTTCGACAGAGATGGTGATCTTGATCTTTTTCTGCTTAACCACCGCGTTGATTTTGCAGAGTCACCAAATTTAAGATTGGAGCAGGGTACTGATGGTGAAATTCATAGAATTACAACACCTATTTCCAGGTTTGAATCCAATAAACTTTACCGAAATGATAAAGGCCGGTTTACGGACATCACTATCAAAGCAGGAATGCAGTCAGCTGCATTTTGCTTAAGTGTCACTGCAGGCGATTTCAACAGAGATGGATGGATGGACCTATATGTAGCCAATGATTATGTCGAACCTGATATGATCTATATCAATAACAAAAACGGGACGTTTACCGATCACTATAATGAATATCTTAAACATTCAAGCCTGAATAGTATGGGTTCTGACATAGGAGATATCAACAATGATGGCCTTGATGATATCATGGTATTGGATATGAAAGCTGAAGATCCGGTTCGGTATAAAAGCGTGATCAATGGTATGCGTTACGATCGGTATAATTCGCTTATTCAATATGGATATGGTCATCAGGCCGGAAGAAATGTTCTGCAGCTCAATAATGGCAATAACACATTTAGTGATATCGGGCAGTATGCAGGAGTTGCAGCTACAGACTGGAGCTGGGGATCATTGATCATTGATTTAGATAATGATGGATGGAAAGATATTTATATTGCTAATGGTTACAGGAGAGATGTAGGAAACCTTGATTACCTCAATTTTACAAGAGATTCTCTCAACCAAAACGGCGGCCTTAACTCTACTCGGTTTCCTGATATAAATGATATCCTCAAATTTGTACCGGAGAAGAAAATTGCAAATTATCTTTTCATCAATAATAAAGAATTGGGCTTCACAAATGCCACCAGTGAAGCCGGTATGGATCAACCATCTTTTTCGAATGGCGCTGCATATGCCGATCTTGACCATGATGGTGATTTAGATCTCATCGTAAACAACATACTTGATCCGGCTTTCATCTATCGCAATGACACAAAACGAAATCACTGGTTTCAAATCGATGTCAGGGAGACAAATGGAAATACTCGAGGAATAGGTACTGTAGTTGATTTGTACGCAGGCGGCCTTCATCAGCATGAGATGCTGATCACGAATAGGGGCTTTTTTTCCAGTTCTGAACCTGTTATGCAATTCGGTCTTGGAGATATCCGGCAAATAGATTCGATCATCCTGCAGTGGCCGGAAGGGCAAAAGGAAATCATGAAAAATGTTGCTGTTGATAAAAGGATATCATGGCAACACGGATCAGGCGAAATCTATAAGGGTTATCCAGAACCTAAATATGAACAGCTATTTTCAACCGGAACCGAAATTCCGGAATGGATGCATCAGGAAAATATATTTGTTGATTTCAAACGCGAAAAATTAATTCCGTATATGTTATCTGCTGAAGGTCCATGTATTTCCGTTGGAGATGTCAATGGTGATAAGCTTGAGGATATTTTTGTCGGCAATGGTAGCGGCTACCCCTCTGCATTATTCTTTCAGTCAGCAAATAATACATTTAAACGATCTGTCAATCTGGCATTGACGCGCGATTCCATATTTGAAGATTGTGGGTCTATCCTTGAAGATATGGATGGTGATGGGGACAAGGATCTGATCGTAGTTTCGGGTGGCAACTCATTTAATGTGAATCATGAGAATTACATGACAAGGTATTATGTAAATGATGGCAAGGGTACATATACACGAATGATGGATTTTCCACTTTTACGGACCAATGCAGGAGCAGTACTAGCGATCGATTATGATCATGACCATGATAATGATATCATTATCGCAGGAAGAAGTACACCCGGTAGATTTCCTGAATTTCCAAAGAGCTATTTATTACAAAACGATAAAGGCAAATTTAAAGATGTGACGCATGATATATTCCCTGAATTAGAAAACCTGGGTATGATAGCCGATATTAAATCAGGCGATCTGGATGGTGACAAAAATCCTGAAATTATTTTTGCAGGAGAATGGATGCCGCTCACCGTTTTTAGTTTTGATGGAAAGAATTTTAAAAATCTTACTTCATCAATGGGTTTGGAAAAAACGACTGGCTGGTGGAAATCAATATCACTGGCGGATATGGATGGAGATGGTGATCTTGATTTATGGGCAGGAAATATCGGACTGAACAGCAGGATGGTAACATCTGAAAAATATCCTGTCACCCTAATCACAAAGGACTTTGATGGGAATGGCTCACTGGATCCTATTCTTTGTTTTTATGATCATAACAAATTGTATCCATATGCAAGCAGAGACGCCCTGCTCGAACAAATCCCAATGCTGAAGAAAAAATATAACAAGTATACACCTTATGCATCTGCTACTCTTTCTGACATTTTTTCGAGTGAACAAATCCAGGGCAGCACAACACTGACAGCCAATTCTTTTCAAACCGAATATTTTGTGAATGAGAATAAAAAATTCATTTCACACCCACTACCCTATCAGGTGCAACTGTCTCCGGTATTTGATATGATTGTTGAGGACTTTAATCAGGACGGAAGAAAAGATATCCTGATGGCCGGTAATTTTCTGTATTCAGAAACAGAAACTGGAGAAATGGATGCGGGCAACGGAACCCTACTTACACAAAATGCAGATGGAACATTCGGATATATATCCAATACTGAGCATGGATTTTGGGCACAAGGTGATGTCAGAGAATTAAAAACAATAACGCTTGCCAATGGCGAACATGCTATTCTTACGGGCAATAACAGAGGTCCTGTTCAAATCCACATCATAAAAAAGACATCCGGTCATGAAGAGTGATACACGTGTGCAGACAGATCCGCTAAGAGGCGGAGTCGCGCCTTCGACAACCCACTTATCCAGGGAAGTTCTTGATTTATCTGATTATATCAAGAGCCCTGCTCATTCTCTTGTCGATCGTCTTGAATCTTATGAAGATATCATGAGTATTGAAGTAGGCGATACCCCTTTAACGCGAATGCGGAATGTTGAGCGTGAGACGGGTTTAAGACAACTATTTATAAAATTTGAAGGAGGGAATCCAAGTGGCACACAAAAGGACAGGATTGCATTCGCGCAATGTCTTGATGCCTTACGAAGAGGATTTGATACAATCACTATAGCAACATGTGGAAATTTTGGGGCAGCGATGGCACAATCTGCATTTCTTGCCGGGTTGAAATGTATTCTTTACATACCCGAAACCTATCACACAGATCGCATTGAAGAAATGACTTCCTATGGAGCTGATGTAGTCAGGTATCCGGGAAGCTATGAAGACAACGTATTTCATTCACAAAATCAGGCCAAAGCAAATAAATGGTACGATGCCAACCCTGGTGGGAAAAATGCAAATCTGCAAATCAGTGCTTATGCGGAGATTGCTTATGAGATCTATGATGTATTGCGTGATGCTCCTAAAATCGTAGCAGCTCCCGTAAGTAATGGCACAATGCTGGCCGGAATATACAGAGGATTTGTAACCTTATTCCGCAGAGGTCGTACAAGCAGGATACCGATCATGGTAGCCGGTTCATCGTACCGCAAAAACCCTATTGTCGAATCATTCAGACTAGGATATGAAAGCTGTGTGGATCTGGAGGAACGTAAAATCACAGAAACTAAGGTGAATGAGCCTTTGATTAATTGGCATAGTTTTGACGGTGATGAAGCATTGTATGCCATTAAAAAAAGTAATGGTTTTGCTGCCAATGTGACGGATGAACGAATGTTGCGATATGCAAAAAATCTTAGGGAAAAAGAAGGACTGCAAGTCTTGCCCGCATCCACTGCAGGATTGATTGCCCTCATGAATATGCATAAAGCAGAACCCCTTCATTCTGATCGGTTTGTCGCTATCATCACAGGAAGAAAATAATCATAGTTCGTTTCAGTGGAAATTGAACTTAAGTGGAAGAATTAAAAAAAACAAAATGAAAGCCATTGTCTATTGTGCCGGAGCATTCAACACCCCAAATGGAAAAACAGCTCATGGCCTTGTACGATTTACGGAACGTTATGAAGTGCTTTGTGTCATTGATCCACGCTATGCAGGAAAAGATGCACGTGAAGTATTGGATGGCGTCAAGACAGGAATTCCTGTTGTCAGAGATCTGGATGAAGCTTTTGATGTCGCAAAGAAAAGAGGCGGGGCCGATATATTTGTAGTCGGACTTGCTCCTGATGGTGGACGGTTGCCTGATGCAGCCAGAGAAGTTGTAAAACAAGCCGTTGGGCTAGGTCTGGATGTAGATAGCGGTCTTCATGATTTTCTTTCTGATGATCTCATTATTTCGGCTATGGCTCGTGAAAAAGGAGTCAGGATAAAGGACATACGTAAACCACCTGAACGAAAAGATCTTCATTTCTTCACTGGCGAAATAGAAGAAGTGGATTGTTTAAAACTTGCAGTCCTGGGAACTGATTCTGCAATAGGTAAAAGAACTACTGCATGGATCATTGTGCATGGTTTGCGCAAAGCAGGTTATAAAGCTGAATTAATCGGTACGGGACAAACCGCATGGATGCAAGGCGCGAAATATTCTATCGTCCTCGATTCACTGATTAATGATTTTGTTTCAGGTGAAATAGAACACGCCGTCCATGAAGCATGGAAAAATGAAAAACCTGATGCAATCATTCTTGAAGGCCAGGGAAGCCTGATGAATCCTGCATATCCCGGAGGATTTGAACTTCTCGCAGCAGGCAGACCAGATTATGTTATACTACAACATGCACCCAAGAGAGTTGAATACGATGGCTTCCCGGGATATCCTTTACATCCCCTTGATCACCAGATAAAAGCTATCGAATTTATTTCAGGTAAAAAGGTAATTGCGATCACCGTCAATCATGAAGAAATGACATCGGCAGAAATTCCTGTAGCTTGCAGGTTGATCACCGAACAAACAGGGTTACCTGCATTCGATGTTCTCTTTAGCGGTCCTGATGAATTGATTCAAATCATTCTACCTTATATCCGTAAACAGAATTAATGTATCTGACTTACTGAGTTTTTAAAAAGAAAAAACAAGTCAGAAGAAAAATTAACCCATAGCGGATATGAAAATAACAGCATCACATTGTTGGGTCCAGCATTTTATTTTGAAAGAAGGCTATTCAATCGCGTACGAGGATAATATTGATGCATGTGATAATGTCTTTCTTACTCTTGAGACAGATGAAGGATTGATTGGATCCGGTATGGCTGCGCCTGATATGATGATCACCGGTGAAGATGCAGCATCGGTTTTGGAAACTTATAATAGCCATATCGAAGCGGTGATGAAAGGTGAAGACCCTTTTTATTACAGTCGTTTGTATGAAGAATTGAGAGAAGCCATACCCGGACAGTCTTCTGCATTGGCTATGGTGGAAATAGCGCTATATGATCTCATGGCACAAAGAGCCGGTGTACCGCTGTATAAATTCCTTGGTGGATACAAAGAAAAGATTCTCACCAGTGTGACGATCGGCATCATGGATGAACGCCCTGCATTGAAAAGGGCAAAGGAGCTTTTAAAAATGGGCATCAAATCCATTAAGATCAAAGGTGGAAAAGATGTCGAACGTGATATACGATTGATTGGACTTATGCGTGATTTGATCGGTGACAACATTGCACTTACATTCGATGCTAACCAGGGATTTAGCCTGATCGAATCAGCCCATTTTATCAGAAATACAAAAAGTGCAAACCTTGAACTCATCGAACAACCTACTTCACCAGAACTCACTTCTCAATGGCATCTCCTTAGACAGGAAGGAAATGTCCCAATCATGGCAGATGAAAGTCTTAAAAAACTTTCAGATTCATTCTCCCTCACAAGCAGACAAGCCGTTGATTTCCTGAATGTGAAGTTGATGAAAGTCGGTGGGATAACACCTGCACTCCAGATAAACTCGAGTGCACGATCAGCAGATGTGCGATGTATGATGGGTTGTATGGATGAAAGTAGCCTTGGTATTGCTGCAGGCCTTCATGTCGCTTTAGCCAGGCCTAACTTCAGCCATGCTGATCTGGATAGCTGGCTCGACATGGAGGATGATCCTTTTGCAGGTCTTGTCATTCTGAATGATGGTTATTTATATCCACGTCAAACGCCCGGACTGGGAGTGATGAAGTAAAACTTACTTTGATGGTTGCTGAGCCGTAGTACATGGTTGAGTGATGCAAGTCGAAGCATTAGATTTTGGATGGTTGCTGAGCTGTAGTACATGGATGAGTGAGGCAAGTCGAAGCATTGGATTTTAGATTTTTAGTCAAGAGACTTAATAGAACTTTATTAAGTTCATTTAATAAATTGTTTTGCCAAAATTTCTCGATTTCCGGATAGCCGAAATAGCTCTAATTAAAATTCGTTACTCGTTTATTCGTTACTCGTTATTCGTTATTCGTTACTCGTTACTCGTTTACTCGTTACTCGTTTATTCGTTACTCGTTTATTCGTTACTCGTTATTCGTTACTCGTTTATTCGTTACTCGTTATTCGTTATTCGTTATTCGTTATTAATTCCAAGATCTGTGCTCAACAAATCATCAATCGTCTCTGCCCGACGGATTAAAATTGCTTCCCCATTTTTAATCATTACTTCTGCAGGACGAGGTCGTCCATTGTAGTTAGATGCCATCGAATACCCATACGCTCCGGCATTCATGAGACACAGGACATCACCCTTTCTTATTTCATTGAGAGGCCTGTTCAGGGCAAAAGTGTCTGTTTCACATAGATAACCGACGACATCATAGATTTGAATGTCGCCTTCAGGATTTGAGATATTGATCAGGTGATGATATGCACCATAATTCATCGGACGAAGGAAATGATTGAACCCAGACTGGACATATACCATTGGTACACTTCCCGCTGTTCGAACATTTGTCACTTCCATCAATAAATAACCTGCAGCACTCAGTAAAAATTTACCCGGTTCGAAAACCAAGGTGATTTCCTTCCCTATTTCTTCGCAAAATCGTCTTAACC
>JBDUAU010000013.1:0-8593 GCA_040004485.1 Saprospiraceae bacterium | reverse complement strand
AAGGTGTAGCACCAGGCCCTGCAACAGATGCGTTGACTGCAACAGCACCGATTTCAAATATGCTTTCTGCACCTTGTTCGCCGACACGAAGAAAATTGTCAGCATATCTCGGCAGCAAACTATATTCTCCGGATTGAATTATAGCTTCACAATATTCTGCACCTTTCGCAAAATCATGTTTCACCATATATAATTTTGCCAGTATTCCTCTCGCAGCTCCTTTAGTGGCCCTGCCCAAATCTGCAGAAGGATAGTCAGATTTTTCAGGTAATGCATCAATGGCATCTAACAGATCCTGCTCTATAAAATCATAAATCTGTGCTACAGGTATGCGTGTTTGAGTGTAGTATTCATCACTATTCAACGGCCTTGTAATCAGAGGCAAATCACCGAACCATTGTACCAGGCGGAAATAACAATACGCTCGAAGAAATTTACACTCGCCCACCAGTCGGTTCTTCAAAGCTTCATTCATATCAATACCCGGAATATTGATGATCGCAAGGTTAGCACGAAATATCGTCTGGTAATGTCCCTCCCATGCTTCTTTAAAAGCCGTATTCGTGGAGTTGAAGGTAAAATCATCAAGTTCCAGAACATAGAGTGCATCATTTGGCGAACTGCCTTTATCTGAATCATCGCTTATAATGTCTGTAATTCCTATCCAGGGGAATGCACACATCTGCCACGAACGGAAATTCTGGTAAACCGCATTCGTCGCCCAGATCGCATGATCCTGTGTTTGAAAAAAAGTATCAAATGTGAGCTGGCCCTTTGGCTTTCTGTCCAGGAATTCATCACTACATCCGGTGATGAAAATAAAAATGAAAAGACTGCTCAGGATGAATTTCATCTGGCCGGTATAAGAGAATATAAATGACTTTTTCATGTTTGTGTCTTTGAATTATTAAAACTGAATTTCTACTCCGCCCTGTATTGCTTTTGATACCGGGTATCCACCGAAATCAAGACCTACTTCGTATGAATTTGATCCATTCGCAAATTCAGGAGAATAGCCACTGTAGTTTTGTTTTGTCCAGAGATTCGTACCGGTGATATAGAATCTTAATTTGCTGATATTGGCTTTTGAAAGAATTGCTTTCGGTAACGTGTATCCTAATGTCACACTGCGCAATCGAAGAAAACTGCCATCCTCAAGAAACCGATCACTGACTCTGTAGTTGTTCCCCCCGTTTGTTATACGTGGCTCAGTCAGTGAATGGTTTTGCGGTGTCCATCTATCTACAACATGTGCTTCCCAGTTGTATGTCGCAAAACGGAATGTTTCTTTGGCATTAAAAACTTTATTTCCACTCGCGCCGACAACATCTGCATTAAAGTCTATGCCATTCCATTCAAGGCCGGCAGTCATCGAATAGGATATTTTAGGAATAGGACTTCCCAGATATACACGGTCATCACCATTGAGTACACCATCACCATTCGTGTCTTCATAGCGGACATCACCTGCTTTCTCACCACCAAATTTTGGGAACTGATCCACTTCTTCCTGAGACTGGAAAATACCAGCAACTTTATAACCATAAAATGCTCCGATAGGCAAACCTACAATCGTATGCGTAGCAGGTTCTCCCTGAAGAAACGCTGAAAAAATTTCATTGCGACCTTCCGCCAGTTTGATGACTTTATTGGAGACAGGCGATAAGATCACACCTACATTGTAGGATAATTTGCCTGACTTCCTGTACGTAGCCGTGATGTCCAGACCTGTATTATCCACTTTCGCTGTATTCACTATTGGATCATCCTGTGATCCCACATAATCGGGTATAGGTACAGCGGCAATGATATCATAGGTTAATCTGTTATACCAGTCCACTTCGAGTTCGATGCTCCCATCCAATATCCCCATTTCAACACCTATGTCTGTTTGTCTGGAAGTTTCCCATTTCAGATTCGCATTCGCAAGTGATACAAGTGTCGCGCCCTGATTGAGACTTTCATCAGGTCCAAATACACCATACAGTCCACTGGTCACAGCACCAGTTGAAGGAGAAGATGCATTCTGATTACCTAATATTCCAAAACTTCCACGGACTTTACATCTGTCCAGCCATGTGAAATTTTTCATAAATGGTTCTTCTCCGATATTCCATCCGATACTTCCTGAAGGAAAATTTCCTGTTCGGTTAGCTTTTGTAAAACGGCTTGATCTGTCAGTTCTCCAGCTGAGTGTCAATAGATATCTGTTTTTGTATGTATAATTGATGCGGTAAATATTTGAAGTCAGTGCTTCGTCCCCCGCACTTTGATAATTCATCTGAGTTGTATCATTTCCCGCAGAGAGAAAGAGCAATTCTTCAGCAGTACCTGGGAAGTTTTCTCTGCTTCCACCAAGAGATTCATATTTGCGTTCTTCAGCGGTGTATCCTGCGAGTACTGTTAAGTGATGATCATTCCATGTATGATTGAATGTCAGTGTCTGCTCCCATATCCATTCGTTACCATTGTCAATACCTACAGAAAGACGATCATTGAGATTTCGCTGTGATGCGCTTACGTCAAATTTAGGTTCGAAAAAACGTGAATTTTTCTTTTGCCTGTCAATACCCAGATTAGATCTGAACGTAAAATCTTTGAAGAGATTAATATCAACATATAGATTGCCAAATAATCTTGAGCCGGAGAAATGTTGATTGCTTTTGTAGAAAAGATCAGCAGCCGGATTGGCCACAGCAAGTCCAAAAAAAGTCGGATCTGAAAAGTCTCCTGTGGAATCTCTTGGCGCATATATTGGTGGCATACGATACGCACTGCCTACAACATCGGGTGCAGCATCTTCGCGAATCGTTGAATGCGAAAGATTATGTCCAAGCCTGATCGATGGTGTCAATTTGTATTCTGCATTAAGCCTTAATGTCAACCGGTCGTAATGTGAATTTTTAATAATTCCATCCTGTGAAAAATAATTTCCACTGAAGCTATAACTATATTGATCAGAACCTCCATTGGCACTTATCGTTGAATTACTGATTGGTGCCATTCGGTATATCTGATCCTGCCAGTCTGTGCCTTCACCAAAAACAGTCGGATCAGGAAAAAAAGCCTGCCCTCTGAGATCATTATATGCTGATGCAAATTCAGCACCATTTAGCAGAGCTACTTTTTTAGTGATTTGCTGTGTTCCATAATAAGTGGATCCGGAGATATAAGCTCTGTCACGTGGGATACCTTTTTTAGTAGTGATGATGATGACTCCATTCGCGCCACGACTTCCGTAGATGGCAGCAGCTGATGCATCTTTCAACACTTCTACACTTTCTATGTCTTCCGGATTGACCAGTGATGCATCATACGTGATCATGCCATCGATGACGTAAAGTGGATTTGCATTGTTTAGCGTTCCTGTCCCACGTATACGGATCACTGCACCTGCACCAGGTGTTCCGGAAGATGGAGATACATAGACACCAGCTACTTTTCCCTGCAATGCCTGTTCAACATTTGATGTCGCTATACGTGACAGATCTTTCCCTTTGACAGTTGAAACAGCTCCGGTGAGATCACTTTTTTTCTGGATGCCATAACCGACGACGACGATTTCATCAATCAAAAAATCGGCTTCGGTCATCTTCACTTCAAGCTCGGTGCGGCCCTCCAATTTAATTTCGACCGGGGTATATCCGGTATACCTGAATATTAAAACAGGATCGGGCTTTTCGAGTGTCATCCTAAATCGACCATCCACATCTGTGATTGTACCCCGATCAGTGCTTGCCTCCTGTATGGTGACACCGATGATGGGATCTCCGGTTTTTGCGTCAAGGACTATTCCCGTCACAGTTTGTGGCACCTGAACTTCATTTTGTGCCCATATACGAAAAGGAATAAGCGTAAGGAGAAATAAAATGATGTGTAGATATTTTGAATTCATAATTGTTTAATTAGTCAATTGATTAAATAATGCGAAAATCAAATGAGGGAACTATTTGATGAGGGTTACTTCACGCTTTTGCAAATGTTCTGAATCAGGGCCTACCATGATCCAAAATTTACCGGGTTCGGCTTCGAATTTCATTTCTGCTGTATAAAAGGCAAGGTCTTTTGCGGTTAGTTTAAAATTAACAATTTTATGCTGACCACTTGGAAGTTTTATTTTTTCAAAACCCTTCAATTCTTTCACCGGACGTGTGACACTTCCCACCAGATCCCTTACATATAACTGAACGATTTCCTCACCCTCTCTTTCGCCGGTATTGGTGACATTAACAGAAATCATCAATGAATCTTTCATTTTAAATTCCGTATGCATTATTTGCATCGAATCATATTTGAATGTAGTATAACTCAAGCCATATCCGAACGGATAGAGTGGTGCATTAGGGCCATCCAGATATTTTGAAGTCCATTTGCTATTTGGATCATAGGGACGCCCTGTACTTTTAGAGTTATAATATATAGGTATCTGTCCCATCGACCTGGGGAATGTCATTGTCAATTTAGCTGATGGATTATAATCACCAAACAGCACATCACCGATTGCGGGTCCGGCCTCAGTGCCCAGCCACCATGCTTCAAGTATTGCACTGGCATGTTCTGCTATCCAGGGGATGGTCAGTGGCCTCCCATTCATCAATACGACGATGACAGGAGTACCTGTGGCGACAAGTTCTTTGATCATTTGCTCCTGTACACCCGGTAATGATAAATCTGACCGTGCTGAAGCTTCACCACTCATCTCACTGGATTCGCCGACGACGGCTATGACAACATCTGAATTTCGCGCTGCGGTAATAGCATTCGTAAATCCTTTTGTAACGTCACCTTCGATTTCACATCCTTTTACAAAATTTAATTTGAATCCATTTTTAGCTGCGCGTTCAGTCAGTGCTTCTTTTACACTTATACATGATTCACCATCGCCGGCACCGGACCAGGCACCCATCATTTGTGTTTTCGCATCTGCCAACGGACCAACAAGTGCAATCGAATGCATTTTTTTAGGAAGTGGAAGTGTGCTCTTATTATTTTTTAGAAGTACAATTGATTTTCTGGCCATGTCCCGTGCAGCTTCAAGATTGGCAGGAGAAAATATGTCGGTTTTTTCACGTTCTGCATTGCAATATCGGTAAGGATCTTTGAAAAGGCCCAATGCAAATTTGGCTTCCAATATTCGTCGGACACTTGCATCAATTGTTTTTTCAGCTACACGGGATCCGTCGACTGAATTTTTTAGGAATCGTTCGAAGACGGCTCCCTGCATATCCATATCAACACCGGCATTGACAGCCAGTTCTCCGGCGTGGGCTTCATCACGTGCATAGCCATGATTCACCATTTCATTGATGCCTGTATAATCTGTCACGACAAAACCTTTGAATCCTAATTCATTTCGCAATACCTGCTGAAGCAAAAATTTATTAGCTGTAGCAGGTATTCCATCATATTCATTGAAGGAGGTCATGACAGACATCGCACCTTCTTCGACACCGGCTTTGTAGGTAGGGAGATAGGTGTCACGGAATACGCGTTCACTCATATCTACTGTATTATAATCTTTACCGGCTATGGGCGCTCCATATCCTGCATAATGTTTTATACAGGCCATAATTTTATCCGCGTGATCGAAATTTTCGCCCTGGAATCCCCGCACACGTGCACGGGCGATAAGAGATCCGAGATATGTGTCTTCTCCTGCACCTTCCATCACACGCCCCCATCTGGGTTCGCGGGATATGTCCACCATCGGTGCAAATGTCCAATGCAAACCAGCTGCGGAAGCTTCAGAAGCAGCTACAGAAGCTGACCTTTCCATGGCCGATAAATCCCAACTGCATGATTCGGCGAGCGGCATTGGAAAAATCGTCTTATACCCATGGATGACATCATATCCAAAAATGAGTGGTATATGAAGACGACTTTCTTTTACAGCGATTTCCTGTAGTTGCCTTGTGAAGGCTGTTGTATGACTATTAAATAAAGCTCCACAAAGACCTTTGCGTATGTCGTCCTGATATCCTTCACGAATGGTCGGTCCCGTAGATCCCCAGTCCGTAGTGAAGAGGGTCATCTGACCTATTTTTTCATCAAGTGTCATCAGAGACATGATGCTGTCGATCTTTTCACTGATACCTTTTGCTACAGGATCAGAAGGCTTCTGCGTTTTGCAACTAAAGACAAAAAATAAAATCAGAGAAATGGATAAAAACCTGCAAATGAAATTTGTATTCATCTTGTTGTTATTATTTTTTATTCGTTATTCGTTATTCTTTCTGCCCCTAACCCCTAATGGGGAACAAAATAATTTTCGTTACTCGTCATTCATTATTTGTCATTCCTCATTCCTTATTCCTTATTCGTTATTCGTTATTCGTTATTCGTTACTTTAACTCCATCCATCCTCCTTTGAATCCGGCTTTACGAAGTCCATCGATGATATATGGATTCTTCTTCATCACATTCCATAGCAGCCCTGTTCTCTGATTTTCAATCATCAATAATATGGGTCCCTGATCAATACCAAGATAATCAACATCAAACCAACCGTGGGGAGTGTCAGCAGTCACATAAGTCAGATTGAACGCATCTTTAAAACCGTATTCACCGACAAGATCCTGCTGATAGGTTTCCCACATATTTCGGAGTGTATGATCACATATCTCTGGTTCAAATGAATACGAACCACCCGCAGCCGTCGGCGCTATCGTACCGTCATCAACTACATTATAACTGCAAGCACCCCTTGCGCGGTAATCATAAAATTCATGTTGTGTTCCATTTATATTCATTGTTTTTGAAATGGGTCCATCACAGGCCGTCAATCCCCAGCACCATTCTCCATATCCTGTGTTATGCATTGGATTTTGCATACAATAACTACGATTGGCTAATGTTGCCCTTCTGCTGTTTTCAAAATAATCGATGCCTTTCGATTGCATGTATGCATCCTGTATGCCTTTGAAGTCAATCCAGACATGGCTGTACTGATGACCAAATAGTGGATCAAACTGTACACAGGTTTGTCCTTCAAAAGTATCCCAGGTGTATGTTGAGCACCACTTATCCCATGCTACAGCAGGAATCGGATGTGTAGGTGAACCAATCGCCATGATTAACAAAACCATTGCTTCATTGTAACCTTTCCACTCTGATGGAATAAAACCACTTTCAGCATGCCAGCCCATCCAAAGACGGGCACTATCATTCATCATCCAATCCCATTCTACACGACGATAAAGACTATCACTGATGGCATGAATTGATTTCTCTGTTTGATTGTCACCATCAAAATAAGACATCGACGACAGTATACCTGCCATCAACAGGCCGGTATCAATGGATGAAAGTTCGACATCTTTGTAGCGTACTGTTTTATCAAGAGTGAGAAAATGATAATAAAATCCATGGTATCCGGAGATGCCTTCTTTACCAGGACCCATAGGCATATGCCATAAAACATTTAATGTTTTCAATGTTCTTTCAGCCGCATCAGCCCTTGTCACATAATGTCTTTCTGCACCGATGATATAAGCGCTCAATCCAAATCCTGTAGCAGCGATAGATGAAAATGTTAATGTCGGATACCTGTCCGGAATTTGAAAATTTGATTTATCAGCAAGATCCCAGAAAAAATGGAATGTGCGCCGTTCAAGTTCGTCAACAGAGTACACAACTTGGTTCTGAGGTTTAGCAGGGCCAACAGTTGTCTTACAACCCAATAAAGTAAAACATATAATAACCCAAATTCTCATGGGCCTGTATAAAAAGAAATCGGGGAGGCAATGCACTCCCCGATTTACAGTGTGGTTTAATTTATAATTTAACAAAGCGGGATAAAGCTAAGAGTTCACCTTTTGAGCTGTATCCTGTCAATATGTATGTACCCTGACAGAGTGCACTTACATTTACATAAGCATTACTTGCATTTCCAACGGAAACACTTGCTATTTTCTGTCCAAATAAATTATGAACATCAAGTCTTGAGATTCTACCCAGTTCGTTGATCAGCAATTCATCAGTGACCGGATTCGGTGAGATAGAAAGATCAGCAGGATGTACCGGACCTGATGTACTTACTGTACCGCATTCTCCTCCTGTCAGTGACACGTCATCAAAATAATACACTACATCTTCCGCAGGAATATTATTGATGTCAAAGATCAAAGTCACACGTACATATTGTCCATCATCTATGATCGGTGTTGAAGAGAAATCCCATGACAATTCTTCCCACTCATTGACTTTAGTATTTGAAATAGTCAGGTCACCAGAATTTGGGCCAGGAGGTACAGACTTGCTATTCTCAATCTTCATCGTGATCGTTGTGATCTGTGGAGACCATAATTTCATCTTGACGATCTTATCACTTCCGAATACAATAGGAGCAGGAAGATCAGCATACATACCCTGCCAGGGTGCACCACCTTGTGCCTCTGGAATTGCCTTCTCAGTAGCTTTCCCCACTTTAGCACTTTGATTGATTCCAGTTGGATCAGGATTATCAACTAATTCAAAAATCCCTGAATCACTATTGGGGAAAAAGCTCCACTGATTTGAAATAAATGCAGCATCATCGAAATTCATGAGGCATCCTGTAAATGGTGCATGTGCAAATTGAAGATTATCGATATAG
>JBDUAU010000247.1:0-2571 GCA_040004485.1 Saprospiraceae bacterium | reverse complement strand
AGTGGGGATTTAAATTATCATGCTATTTATGCAGGTATGCTGATCGTTTCGTTGACAGGTATTGTCCATCCTCGTTTGTCTTTCATCGTACCAAAACGCATATGGTTGATTTCATCACGAATGGAAGTCGATAGTTGCCATTTGTTTGGATCCAGCTTCATGATCTCGTCATTAAAGCAGATCTCTTCAACATTAGCGACAAGTGCTGCGGTACCTGTTCCAAATACTTCAACCAGCTCACCTGCATGAAATTTCTGCAAAACTTCATCGATCGACAATTCACGTTCGCTCACATTGTGCCCATTGCTTCGGCAGATTTCAAGAGCAGATTCACGTGTGATGCCTTTCAATATTGTTCCTGTAGTAGCTGGGGTGACAACTTCATCTTTGAACACGAAGAAAATATTCATCGTGCCGCATTCCTGAACATATTCATTGTGAATGGCATCTAACCAGATTACCTGATCATAACCCTTATCTCTGGCCAGTTTGGAAGGATAAAGCGCAGCAGCATAATTTCCTGCAGTCTTGGCCTCTCCTACTCCACCAGGTGCAGCACGGATGTAATGATTTTCAACCAACAGCTTGATTGGCTTTGGATAGTACGGTCCTACAGGCAAGCAAATGATCAGAAACTTAAATGTATCTGATGACTTTACACCTACCATCTCATCCGTGGCAAACATCAAAGGGCGTAAGTAAAGCGCACTGCCTTCTATTTTTGGAATCCATTCCTGTTCGATACCGACTAATGTATGCACGGCTTCAAGAAAAATATTCGCTGGGAGTTTGGGCATACACATCCTGTGCGCTGATTCATTTAACCGCTGTGAATGAAGCTCCGGCCTGAACAATAAAGGTGTTCCATCTTTTGACCTCGAAGCTTTCATTCCTTCAAAAATGGACTGGCCATAATGAAGAGCCATGTTCATAGGACTGATTTCCATCTTATGGACAGGGCTGATACGGGGATTAACCCATTCCTTTCCATCAAAATCAATTTCGAACATGTGGTCGGAAATAATCTTACCAAAAGGAAGATTATGAAAGTCTACCTTTGAGATCCTTGATTCAGAGGTCAGGTTAATGGTTAAGTCCTTCATTAGCTTTTGATTTTCTGCAAAATTAAATAAATTCATTTTGATCTCATAGTCAGTCTGTTATATATCTTGAAAGAATTCTTTTATATTTATTTCTTGCAAAAACCTAATATAATATTTGGTAAATGACCCCTTTCACAACCTATATTATTCCAGAAACCTCAAATAAGGAAACCGCTAAGGTGGTAAAATGGTTATGGGTCGTGACTGATCAACCCCTTTTACCCTCTCATGAAGAACTACTTCAAAAAATCTGCGAAGCGCTGAAAGCCGATTTTTCGCATGACGTTAAGGTCCTCGTTTGTCATAAAGATGAGAATATCATCCTGTCTGATTTAGATACAGAATATGCATCATTGGTCATTAGTTTTGGTATCGAACCTTCATCCTTAGGTATCTGGATCGATCTGAATAACCAGGGCATCCGATACCTTGAATCCTATTGCTTTATCCTGACGATCAGTCTTCCTGAACTGATCAATCAACCTGCTGCCAAAAAACAACTCTGGTCATCTATGCAATCTTTTATCCATTCAAAACAAAACGATCAAAAGAAATAAGAATCAGATCACTCATGATCAGGGAAATTCTGTTTGCAAGTCACAATAGTCACAAAGTAGATGAGATCAGGTTTTTACTTCCTGATGGTTATTCTCTTCTGGGACTCAGGGATATTAATTGGACAATGGAGATCCCCGAACCATTCGAAACCTATGAGGAAAATGCAAAAGCAAAAGCCTATTTCGTTTTTGATCGAACAGGATTGAATTGTTTCGCCGATGATAGTGGATTAGAGATCGATGCACTTGATGGCAGGCCGGGCATCTTCTCAGCCAGATATGGCGGATCAGAAAGAGACAGTAATATCAATATGCAAAAGGTATTATCAGAATTGGAAGATCAATCAAATCGCAAAGCACGATTTCTTTCTGTTATTGCCTACCTGGATGAGTCAAAAGAAATGCATGTATTTGAAGGAGAGGTCGAAGGCACCATCGCACATGCGCCTACAGGTCAAGGAGGATTTGGATATGATCCTATATTCATTCCGAATGGCTTTGATCTGACCTTTGGTCAATTACCTGATCGTTTGAAAAATAAAATCAGTCACCGTGCATTGGCCATGGAAAAATTCATTTCATTTTTGGAAATAAAAAAATATGAGATATCTTAAATTAATTTTAAACTTTGGCATTCTATATTCCTTGCGTAAATCTAAAATCTAATGTTGCGACACATTCGACTAGCGCTCAGTGCGACACCTGCTTTTTCTCATCCATGTGCTAAAGCAACCATCTAAAATCCAAAATCTAAAATCTAAAATCTAAAATTCACCTTTATGGCAATAGAAGTTTTTGGCACAGGCCAGGGAAGAACAGGGACCACTTCTTTAAAAAATGCATTAGAGCATTTGGGATTTGGAAAATGTTATCACATGTTTGAACTCTTTCAGCATCCGGAAGAAGTGGTA
>JBDUAU010000520.1:0-2575 GCA_040004485.1 Saprospiraceae bacterium | reverse complement strand
AGCTGATGAGCTTCGGCACCTGGCTTGATGAGAAAGGAAAATATTTTGACACCACTCATTTTCCGCCCTCACTCGAGCGCTATCCATTTCAGGGCAAAGGCATGTATCTCATCCATGGAAAGGTCACCGATGATTTTGACTTTGCGAGTTTGGAAGCGGATGCGATGGAGAAGCTGCCGTATCGGAAAGATGCGAGGTATTAAATGAAGAGTGAAGTTAATAGCCACGGGATTTATCCCGTGGATAAATTGTCACAATAATTTCTGGCTTCAGCCCTGATAAACAGTCACAAAGAAAAATATTTCTTTTATTAAAAATGTACATTATTCTTGTACAAAATAACATTCAACATGAAGACCATCTCAATCAGTGATTTGAGGGCGAATCTGTTGGAGGTAATCAATGAAGTAAAAAAAGGCAAAAGTATTCTTGTGACTTCACATGGGAAACCGGTAGCTCAGATTAATCCACCGGGAGACCGACGAAAAGAAGCTATTGCCAAATTAAAAGCATTGCGCAAAACAGCCATCATCGGAGATGTAGTCTCACCTACTGATGAAATCTGGGAAGCCAATTAAAAAAACGCACCCCATCGAAACATTATCACATCCCAATGCCTTTGGTCTTTTCGTTCTACTGGTGGCAGCCATTCGCGGGGACTTGTATGATGTAGCCAGCTGATGTCAAACATTAAACCCACATTTTCAAAAACATTATACCTGAATCCAATACCAGGATTAATAGCCCATCCATTTAGGAACTTATACTCACCATTGTTGTCTACGCCATTCCCTGTTATTGAAAAAACATAACCGGCATCTACAATTAACAAAGTAGCGAAGCGGCCATCACGTGATTCCATAAACGTCTGACGGATGTCAATCATAACAGGAAATATCTGCACAGGATCAACCACCGGGTAAGTTCCGTCGGTGGTATTTCCGATATAATGGATACCAATTCCGGCCATTGTATTTCCATTGAAGAATCTCCGGCCAAGGTTCAAACCAAAACATGCAAAGGGATAGTCACCACCACCTTCCTCTTCTTCCTCTTCCGCCTTTTCTGCTTTTCCACATCATTGCTGAGCTGACGAACAAGGTTGAAGGCATGCAGGTCGAAGCATTCTACCCAACCTTTTAATCTGTAATCGGGTCTATTCCTCTAACCAGATAAGCTGAATAATTCTTCTTCAGTTTTTACTATATCATTTTTCGAGTGGCAGAGAAATGGGTAACATCCTATGCGCTCATGAAAAAACAGAGAATAGTTTTCTACAAAATCAAACTTAAAAAATGACGCATGAAGTATATCTTATTGTCATCATTTCTCTTTGTATTAACATTCCTGAGTAAAGCACATGCTCAGAATTATTCACAAACAGTATATGGCAAAGTAGTCCATAAAACAAACTTAACTGCTTTATCGCAAGCTTCAATAGAAATACTGAATACAAATCCTCAATTGGGAGCTTCTTCTCTGCCTGATGGATCTTTTATTATTCCTTCTGTACCGGTAGGTATGTATTCTATCCGGGTCACAAATATTGGATTTGCAACCAAACAAATTGATAACATCGTAGTATCCTCCGGAAAACAATCATACCTAGAAATAGCATTGGAAGAAGTATCAACTCAACTAAAAGAAGTAGTTGTAACAAGCGAAACCGATAAAAAACGCCCGGTAAATTCAATGTCAATCATAGGCACAAGAATGTTCTCTGTGGAAGAAACACAAAAATTTGCAGCATCCATTGACGATCCTTCTCGAATGGTCACCTCTCTACCGGGTATCACGACCACAAGTGATGGGAACGATATATCTATCAGGGGCAATTCAGCCAATGGAGTATTATGGAGATTAGAAGGTATAGAAATTCCAAACCCAAATCATTTTGCAAACATCGCTTCTTCAGGAGGAGCCATTTCAATACTGAGTTCGCAACTCCTTGCCAACAGTGATTTTCTGAATGGCGCATTCAGTGCTGAATATGGTGATGCCCTTTCCGGTGTTTTTGATTTGAGACTTCGTAGAGGAAATTATCAAAAAAGAGAATATACTGCTCAACTCGGATTCCTGGGAATGGATGCATCTGCCGAAGGACCATTCCACAAGAATTACAGCGGCTCATATCTTATTAACTACCGGTATTCCACGCTGGCATTAATACAGGCATTGGGAATACCCCTTGCTGACGGAGTCACAAAGTTTCAGGACCTGGCATATAACATTTATTTACCCACAAACAGATTAGGCAATTTTACTCTTTTTGGATTGGGTGGAAAAAGCTCTAAAGATGAAGAAGAAACTTTATTAGATTTTCTGGGAAGTCACTCTGTGTTTAAATTGACCTCCGGGGAAATATCGAATACAGGTGTGACCGGGCTGATCCATAGTAAAATCATAAATGAGAAAATAAATATCAAATCCGTCCTGGCCATTTCCGGATATCATATTGGAAATACGCAGGACAGACAGGATGGTCAGGAAGATCCAAGGATGATAGAGAACAATCAGTACCAACAAAAGAATATTGCACTCTCTTCTACGCTAAATATTCAGACCGGAAGACTTC
>JBDUAU010000031.1:0-2577 GCA_040004485.1 Saprospiraceae bacterium | reverse complement strand
ACAGACCATGCATGATTCGAAGGAACATGGCATTCATGCAAGTACATTGAGAGAAGCATTTGAGAAATCATCGAATGTAGGTATCGCACAGCTTGTTCAGGATTTCTACGGCCATGATGGTAAAGCGGGACAGTTTGCAAAACGCATCCGTCAAATGCACCTCAACGAACCGACAGGTATCGAACTCGATGGCGAAGGTGCACCAATGATGAAAAATCCTTCTGTCAAAGAAGATCACTGGAGTGGTACTACACTTCCATGGATGGCTACGGGTTACGAATGCAGATTGACACCCTTACAGATTTTACGATTGTATAATGCAGTCGCGAATGATGGTAAAATGATGAAGCCCTATATCGTCTCAGAAATCACAAGAGAAGGAAGAGTCATCAAAAGATTCAGACCAGAAGTGGTGGATAGTCGAATTATGTCATCGAGTACAATTAAAAAAGCACACGAACTTCTTCAGGGTGTAGTCGAAAGAGGAACAGCAAAAGATTACAAGCCGGACTATTACATGTTCTGCGGAAAAACTGGAACAGCACGTACAGATTATTATGATCCGACGAGTCCGCGCAAATCATACATGGCTTCATTCGCAGGATATTTTCCGGCCGATCATCCGAAGTTTAGTTGCATTGTGATGGTGTATGATCCGGTCGTGGGTGGATTTTATGGAGCTACAGCAGCGCTTCCGGTATTCAAAAAGATCGCTGACAGATGTATGGGGATCAACAGAGAATTACTGCCACAAACAATGCTGGCAGATACACAAGCGACAATGGCTGGTGTACGTCTTGCAGGTTGGTCACAGAAAGAAGAATTGAATGAAATCATAGATGAGCTTTCACTTGATACACATGTCGATGGTCAGGGTGACTGGGCACGACTTGAAGGAGGAGAAGAAATGGAGATGGAAGTAAAAAATATTCTCGATAAAAATATGATTCCTGAACTCTATGGTATGGGGATAAGGGATGCGATCTATCTGCTTGAAAACAGAGGCATACATGTACAATATCAGGGAGTCGGAAGAGTGAGGAGTCAATCGATTCATTCCGGGCAACCGATCATACGAGGAACAACAATTCATTTGACACTAGGATGATATGACTATCAAAGAGTTGATCGTCGACATCCGGGTGAAAGAGATACGAGGAGATGTGAATCAGTCTGTGGAAAGTATACAGAGTGATTCGAGAAGAGTAGAAGCAGGGTCAGTCTTTGTAGCTGTAAAAGGCAGAACGACAGACGGACATAAGTTCATTGAAAATGCGGTAGATCGTGGAGCTATATGTGTGGTAAGTGATGGTTCGACTAACGCTCACCAGCCGAGTGAAGAGAGAAGAGAGAAGAGTGAAGTGTGTGAAATAATTGTTGAAGATTCTGCTTCAGCTTTGGCACAAATTGCATCGGCGTTTTATGGACATCCATCTAAGCAACTTGTGATGGTGGGTGTGACAGGTACAAATGGAAAAACGACAGTGGCTACTTTATTGTACAGACTCTTTACAGATCTGGGACATAAAAGTGGATTGTTGTCAACGATTGAAAACAGGATCGGTGATCAGGTTGAGTCAACAAAGTTTACGACACCTGATGCGATATCTGTTCATGAAGCTTTGTCGAGAATGGTTGCAGCGGGTTGTACACATGCCTTTATGGAAGTGAGCAGTCATTCGCTTGATCAGGGAAGAGTGGAAGGGATAGATTGGGATGGAGCCATTTTTACAAACATCACACATGATCACCTGGATTATCACGGTGATTTTGCATCATACATACAAGCTAAGAAAATATTTTTTGATGGATTGAGTGCTCAGGCATTTGCCTTAATCAATACGGACGACAAGCACGCTGAAGTCATGGTACAGAATACTGTTGCTAAGGTCTCAAATTACAGTCTTACCAAAATTGCAGACTTCAGAGCGCGCGTCATTGAAAACCGGATTGATGGGTTGCATCTGGAATTGAATGGAATACCACTACATGTACGGTTAGTAGGAAAATTTAATGCTTCAAACCTCCTGGCGATTTATGGAGCAGCCATATTGCTCGGAGAAAATCAGGATCAGGTACTAGCCGGATTAAGCAAATTGCAACCGGCAGAAGGTCGATTCGATCTTGTGACGGGAAGAAAACAAGTTTTTGCTGTAGTGGACTACGCACATACGCCCGATGCGTTGCAGAATGTTCTGAGCACTCTTATTCAGGTCCGCTCATCAGGATCACATCTCATCTGTGTAGTGGGATGTGGCGGTGACCGGGACAGAACAAAACGGCCAGAGATGGCGAGAATTGCAGCATCACTTGCTGATCAGGTGATACTGACATCAGACAATCCGAGAACAGAAAAACCGGATGACATCCTTGATCAGATGTGGGAAGGAATAGGAAAAGAAAAACAAGATCATGTATTGCGGATCACAGACAGAAGAGAAGCAATACGCGCTGGTGTGTTGATGGCGAAAGCAGGAGACATACTATTGGTGGCAGGAAAAGGACATGAAAAATATCAGGAGATCAACGGTCACCGCTATCCATTTGACGATAAAAAAGTGCTCGCGGAAGCGCTGG
>JBDUAU010000342.1:0-8641 GCA_040004485.1 Saprospiraceae bacterium | reverse complement strand
CCTAATCGCAGGGCTGCAATTGCCAGCATTTTTTTTACTTCGAGTATGGTTTTTTCTTTGCCGGGAATTTGCATAGGGGTGACAAAAGTGATGCACTCCTGAAATGCATCCATGGCTTGTTGCGTATTGCCGGCTTTTAATTCTTCAAACCCGTACATCACCATCAGGTTGGCTTTTTCGAGGCCACTTACAGATGGGAGTCTTGCTTTGTAGGTTTCAGCACGTTGTGCACAAAGTATAATATTCACTTTTGCGGGATCAACTTTTTGTTGAGCTTTCTGGATACTATCGATCATTGCCATTGTCTCAGCTGCAGGTTGGCCTTTTGGTGCAGTCGTTTCCTGTTCCATAGGATGGTCAGGCTCATGATTCATTTTTTGCTCATTTCTGCAGGAAGCGAAAAAGAAAATACAAAGAATGATGAAGAAAGTGAGTCGAAAATTGAAAAGCATGGATTAAAGATATGGATAGAAATCGATCATAACGTTCAGATTTTATAAACACGTTTTGAATACAACAATTATATAATTACAATTTAATTTTTCATAATTCACACATTTACACTTTCCTCATATAAAATTTAGTAAAAAAGTATGAATTACCTCAATCAGTGAGCAACCTTATACGAGGCTCATTGTTACAACCGTAATTATTCACTCATAAAAAACGATATACCATGTTAAGCAAATTAAAAACACTTGTACTTATTGCATGCGCTTTTGCTATGCATCAATTAAGCGCACAGGATGCTCTTTCTATAGGGCCTAGAGTCGGTGTAAATTTTTCAACTGTAAGTCATGTTGACAATTCCAAATCTCTTACAGGGCTTGCATTAGGTCTGACATCAACCTATAGCATCAATGAAACAGCCGGTCTGACTTTAGATCTGTTATATTCCGGCCAGGGATATAAGGTGGCAAATGATGAAGTGAAGATTAATTACCTGCAAATTCCGCTTTACTTCGATGTGTTCTTTGGAGATCTTGGTGAGAAGTTCCGACCTAAAGTCTATGTGGGTATAGCTCCTCAGTTTCTGCTTAGTGCAAAATTGAATGGTGTTGATTATAAAGATTTTTATAATCCAATCGATCTGGCCGTATCAGGAGGATTGGGATTTAATGCAAGACTTGCCAGCAGGATTTGGCTGAATACCGATCTTCGGGCTTTTCTAGGCCTGACGGATGTAAGAGATAAGGCTATTCAGAATGGGGATAAAGTAACAGGAAGTTCCATACAGTTCAGCCTTGGAGTTGCGTATGGTATTTCCAAGCTTGATTAAAAGCAAATAATATTGATTTCAGAAGTCTTTAAAAGACATGTTGAAATTATTCAAAAAAGGTTGCTGCCATTTATATTGGGATGAATGTCGGCAACCTTTTCTTTTATTGTACTGTAGAGTATGAAGGATTGTGCATCCAGAGATTACCCCCTGATCAATTTCAATAGAAACAGAAGGACCAATGCTCCTGCTGCTGCGATGAGGATTTGGTAAATAAAACCACCGCCCATCAGGCCTAATTGACCCGCAACCCATCCACCAAGCATTCCGCCGATAATTCCGGTAATAATGTTACCCAGAAGGCCAAATCCTGATCCTTTCCATACGAGTCCTGCAAGCCATCCAGCCAGGGCACCTACGATAATAAAATAGAGCCAATTCATGTGTTTTGGGTTTTAAGTTTTGAAAATGAAAATTTAAGGTAAATATTAAAACTGACAATTCGTTCGGTTTGGCAAATACATGCTCGCATGTATGAAGAACTTTAATGAAATGAGAGTGACAGCATGAGGTTAATGGTTTTGAAATAGTGGTAATTCACCGATAATTGCATACCTTAAACATGTTTTGGGGATCCCTCTTTTACACCCATATGTATTAATGGATCAAAATCATTGTGCTTCATGATCCTCGTCATGAGCCTAAAATAATGCCAGCAATATTTTCACACTAAATTCATAAAACATGAAACAACTGTTTATTCTCTTTTGCTTTATTTCATTGATCATGGCTTGTGGAGGAAAAACCGCGGATACAAAATCCGGGACTAATCCTTATGCCTCTACAGAACCTGCCGCGACAACTAATCCTACCTATGATCCGAACCGAGGGATAGGGAAGTGGACACCTGAAAATCTGTCTTTAACCCCAACTCTCGATGCAGCTATGGCAGATTCAGGTTTAAAAGTCCGGGAGGTTAAATGTGCATCCTGCCACAAGATCACAAGTGAGAGGCTGGTCGGTCCCGGATGGAAAGGTGTAACACAAAGAAGGAAGCCTGAATGGATCATGAATTTTATCACCAATCCTGACCCGATGATTTCAAAAGATCCTGTTGTACAGGCTCAACTAGAACTCTGCCTGGTCCGCATGCCAAATCAAAACCTATCTGACGTAGAAGCCCGGCAAATCCTGGAATTCATGCGAAAGAATGACGGAGTACAATAACTAACTTTTTATACATGAAAAATCGATTATTAAATATTGTAATAGCAGTAGCTGCAATTACACTCTTTATCTCCTCCTGCAAGCCAAAAAATCTTGGTAGCGCTGTGAGTGGTGATGCTGCTTCGAAAGCATATGTTGCACCAGGCCATTATGACGAATTCTACAATTTTGTCAGTGGGGGTTTTAGCGGTCAGATGTCTGTTTATGGTTTACCCAGCGGCAGGCTTTTGCGTGTGATTCCTGTATTCAGTGTTGATCCTGAAAAAGGATGGGGGTACAGTGAAGAAACCAAACCTATGTTGAACACTTCACATGGATTTGTCCCCTGGGACGATTTACACCATGTCGAACTATCACAAACCAATGGCGAAGTGGATGGAAGATGGGTCTTTGGTAATGCCAATAACACACCTCGTGTAGCGCGCATCGATCTGACTACTTTCCGTACTGCAGAAATCATTGAATTACCTAACAGTGCCGGAAATCACTCATCACCTTTCATCACTGAGAATACGGAGTATGTAGTAGCAGGTACGCGATTCAGCGTTCCTCCGGATAATGACAACGGTGATATTCCTATCAATACCTATAAGGAGAATTTTAAAGGCCACATCAGCTTTATCGCTGTAGATAAAGAAACCGGTCACATGAGTATCAGCTTTCAATTGCGATGCCCCGGTGTCAATTTTGACCTGAGTCACGCCGGAAAAGGTCCATCACATGGTTGGTTTTTCTTCTCTTGCTACAACACTGAGCAAGCCAATACATTATTGGAAGTGAATGCATCACAGAAAGACAAAGACTTCATCATGGCTGTCAACTGGAAGAAAGCTGAAGAATATGTCAAAGCCGGAAAAGGAAAGAAGATACCTGCTCAGTATTCTCATTCGATGTGGGATGAAAAAACTAATTCAGGCAAATCTGAAATGATCAAGGAAGTCCTGGTATTGGATACGAAGGAGCTAACTGATATCTGTTACATGATCCCATGTCCAAAATCGCCTCACGGATGTGATGTGGATCCTACGGGAGAATACATCGTAGGTAGCGGAAAGCTGGCAGCACTTATTCCTGTTTTCAGTTTTACTAAACTACAGGATGCCATTGCCAAGAAAGATTTTGATGGTGTCTATGATGGCATTAATGTGGTCAAATATGAATCCGCATTATACGGTGAAGTGCAAAAACCAGGCCTTGGTCCGTTACATACTGAATTTGATGCCAATGGAAATGCCTACACATCATTCTTTGTTTCCTCTGAAGTAGTGAAGTGGAATATTAAAGATCTTAAAGTGCTGGATAGAGTTCCTACATATTATTCTGTGGGCCATTTAATGGTTCCGGGAGGGGATAGCAGAAAACCATTTGGTAAATACCTTGTTGCTTACAATAAGATTACCAAGGACCGTTATCTTCCTACAGGTCCTGAATTATCACAGAGTGCTCAACTTTTTGATATCAGCGGTGATAAGATGCAGTTGATTCTTGACTACCCGACCATTGGTGAGCCGCATTATGCTCAGGCAGCACCGGCAGATCTGATCACAAAGAATCAGTTGAAGATTTTCAAAATGGCGGACAATGGGCACCCTTATTTTACAAATGGTGAAAAAGAAGCCAAAGTCGTCAGGGAAGGTAATAAAGTACATGTATACATGACAACTATACGTTCACATTTTGCACCTGATAATATTGAGGGCATTAAGATGGGCGATGATGTATATTTCCATGTTACCAATCTTGAACAGGACTGGGATGTTCCTCACGGATTTGCGATTAAAGGCGCTGTCAATGCTGAGCTTCTGATCATGCCTGGAGAAACAATGACACTCCGATGGACTCCGGATAAAACTGGAATATTTCCATTCTACTGTACTGACTTTTGCAGTGCTCTTCATCAGGAAATGCAGGGCTATATCAGGGTATCACCTGCTAATAGTAATGTCCCTCTGACATCCAGTCTGGGGGGTAAAATTTCGGGCAGTGCGGACGTTGAATAGTTAAAATACGCACAGGTAACTGAGGGGTACAAATGGTAGTGCTTTCATTTGTACCCCTTCTTTTACTCTTGTCTCCTAAAGGGGAATTGTCAGTTTTGAATGCACCTTAATTCTAATGTTTCAAATTGATATTGAGCTTAAAGGCCATTAACTATATAAATTGAAGTGATAATGGAAACTAAAATCAAGGGAATTTCAAGAGCGATACTTATTCTATCCGCCATCTTTCTGGCTGCTAATATTTTTTTACCGATCTGGAAGATACAGTTGTGGGCTCCTCAGTATCCCGAAGGGCTGGCATTGTTGATTTATGCTGACAAATTGGCCGGTGATGTAGACATCATCAATGGATTGAATCATTATATCGGAATGCAAACACTACATGCCGAAAATTTTATTGAATTTTCCATACTCAGATACATCCTTGGTTTTTTTGTAGCTTTTATTTTGCTGGCAGCACTGATCGGACGCAAAAAAGCGGTGTATATATTATTTACAATCTTTGTATTGTTTAGTCTCCTGGCCATGGTTGATTTTTATAGATGGAATTACAATTATGGTCATCATCTTGATCCGAAAGCAGCCATCAAAGTACCCGGTATGTCATATCAGCCACCACTTATAGGGTATAAGAAATTACTAAACTTCGGCGCATATTCAATGCCGGACATTGGTGGAATATTATTTATAGCTTCTGTCCTGTTGGTTTTGGTGGTCATACTGATAGAGAAAAATGTATTTACAAAATTGTTTAGAAGAAAACCTGCAGCGACGCTTACTGCAGTTCTCTTTGTATTCATTTCTTTCATTTCATGTAGTTTGCCTGGCCCAAGACCCATAAAATTAAATACGGATCATTGTGATAATTGCAAGATGACGCTGACCAATGAGCAGTATGCAACTCAAATAGTGACTGTCAAAGGAAGGCAGTATGTCTTTGATGATATGGCATGCATGGTGGCATACACGAAATCACATGCTAATGCTGATTTTCTGAATTATTACATTGCTGACTTCTCTCATCCCTCAGATTTCATTGATGTAGATCATGTTGTACTTCTGCAAAGTGATAGCCTGCATAGCCCGATGGGTGGTAATGTAATCGGATTAGAAAACCGTGACAGTGCACGCTACTATGAAGCAAAGCTGAATGCCAAAAAAGTTACGTGGCCTCAACTTTCGCGTTGATTGATCTATGCCGTATTTATTCTCCATATCCTTCAGGTTTAGCCTGATCCTTTTCCATTTATTTTTGGCATTCCATTTAGCCAACGCCAAAACATATTCTGTAGGTAGCGGACATCCATTCACTTCGATCAAAGCTGCGATTGATGAAGCAAACACAGGAGATACGGTCATGGTATATGGAGGAGTATACACGGAAGGAAATATCATCATAGCCAAATCCATATCATTGATTGGCCGGGACTGGCCGGTTTTGGATGGTCAGAAAAAATATGAAGTACTATCTGTAAAAGCTGATCATGTATTGATCACCGGCTTTAAAATTCAATTTTCCGGACATGCATCACTGGATGATCCTTGTGGGATTAAAGTATACGACAGTCAATATGTACATATCTCCGGAAATGAACTGAGTGATAATTTCTTTGGCATTTATCTTCAGTATAGTAAACTTTGCGTCATCAGGGACAATAAGATTCATTCATCCGGAACTGAAGAACAACAAATCGGGAATGGAATACATTGCTGGAAAAGTGATAGTCTTCAGATCATAGGCAATACCATATCAGGGCATAGAGATGGTATCTATTTCGAGTTTGTGAAACATTCGGTCATCTGGCGGAATATTTCTCATGACAATATCCGGTATGGCCTACATTTTATGTTTTCAAATGATGACGCCTATATCACCAATTATTTTCACCATAATGGGGCAGGGGTTGCTGTAATGTTTACAAAGGATGTCAAGATGTTCAATAATACCTTTATGGACAATTGGGGTGATGCTGCTTATGGATTGTTATTAAAAGAAATTTCTGATAGTTATATTTATAACAATCGATTCGTTGGAAACACATCTGGTATATTTATGGAAGGAACAAACCGTATCGAGGTGGAGAAAAATATATTTAAAGATAATGGGTGGGGGATGAAGATTCAGGCCAGCTGTATGGACAATGAAATCAGCATGAATAATTTTATAAGGAATACATTTGATGTCAGCACCAATGGTACACTAGTGCTCAATACATTTGATTATAATTACTGGGATAAATATGAAGGATATGACCTGAATAAAGATAGTGTCGGTGACGTACCTTACAGGCCATTGAGTCTTTTTTCAGTCATCGTTGAAAAAAATCCACCTACTATGCTATTATACAGGAGTTTTATTGTTACTCTACTCGACAGGTCTGAAAAAATGATTCCCACACTTACACCAGACAATTTTATAGATAAGGTACCTTCCATGCAAGCGATCCCCTTATGATTGAAATTCAACACATTTCGAAACAGTTCGGGAAATTTCAGGTGCTCAAGGATGTAAATCTTACTTGTGCGCCGGGCCAATGTATAGCATTGATCGGCCCAAACGGATGCGGTAAAACGACCCTGATCAAAAGCATACTCGGTATGGTCATTCCTACTTCCGGCATTATTTTATTTAATGGAAAAAATATAGCCAGTGACTATCATTACCGACACCAGATAGGTTATATGCCGCAGAAAGGCAGGTACCCGGATAACATGACCATAGGACAAGTGATCGATATGATCAAGGATATCCGGAATACGAAAAGTGAACTTGATGAGCAATTGATCGATGCTTTCAGGCTCAATGATATCATGGATAAAAAAATGATGAACCTTTCCGGTGGCACGACGCAGAAAGTAAGTGCGTCACTGGCTTTTTTATTTAATCCTGATGTATTGATTCTGGATGAGCCCACAGCCGGACTTGATCCTCTCGCCGCCGAAATACTCAAAGAAAAAATTATCACGGAGAATAAGAAGGGGAAATTAATTTTTATCACCTCTCATCTCCTGAGTGAACTTGATGACCTGGTGACGGATGTCGTGCTGATGCAGGAAGGAGATATACGATTTCATATGTCAACGTCCTTGTTGAAGGAACAAACAAACACTACAAGTCTGGCGAAGGCGATTACGTATCTACTAAAGCGCGACCATGTTCAATAAAATTCAAAAATTCATCTTATTTGATATTTTAAAAAACAGGATCGTCATTGCCTATACGCTTCTATTGGCTGTATTGGCCTGGAGTGTGTTTAGTCTTGAGGATGACAGTAATAAAGGAGTGCTCACATTGCTAAACATCGTATTACTGACGACACCGCTGGTGAGTATCATATTTACCACGATCTATTTGTACAACAGTGCTGAGTTTATTGAATTGTTGCTTAGTCAACCGGTGCGCAGAAGTAAGATCTGGGCCGGATTATTTTTGGGTCTGTTCTTTTCATTGGCGTTATCATTTTTGATTGGTGCGGGTATTCCCATTTTGCTTTTTGTACCTGGCAAAACTGCTTTTATATTACTGGTGATGGGAATATTGATTACGGCTATTTTCGTTTCACTGGGCTCATTGTGTACTATTCTGGCGAGAGATAAGGCCAGGGGGATAGGCATAGCTATCCTGTTATGGTTGTATTTCAGTTTGTTATTTGATGGCCTGGTATTATTCCTGTTATTTCAATTCGCAGATTATCCGATTGAAAAAGCGATGGTCGGTGTCTCCGCATTGAACCCGATAGATTTAGCCCGCATATTCATTATCCTTCAATTGGATGTCTCTGCCATGTTGGGGTATACAGGAGCTATTTTCAAAGATTTTTTTGGGATGGGGTTTGGGGCTATTATTGGATTTTTACTTTTATGTATGTGGGTGATTATTCCTTTCCTGATTTCGTTGAGGAAGTTTGTGAAGAAGGATTTGTAAATAAACTTTAGGGTGAAGGAAAAAAACTAAAGCCGGGAAGACTCTCCGGCTTTAGCTTAAAATGCAAAAAATAAGAAACAACAAAACGCAAATCAATTCCTGCTTCATATCTCATTCCTTTTAAGATTCTGAGCAGGAAGGTCCTTTTTATTGTGGAGGCAGTAACACCTCATCGATCACATGAATAATTCCATTGGAAGCCCGGACTGAAGCAATGATATTCGCTTTTCCATTGACCATATATTTTCCGTCTTTCACATTGATTGTAAT
>JBDUAU010000076.1:0-8653 GCA_040004485.1 Saprospiraceae bacterium | reverse complement strand
TCCAGATCCGGTTCAATTTGATTGATTGCTACCGGTGGCAACGTTCTGGGTGGTGAATTAGGTTTAGCCACTTCATTTCTCTCGTACTGTCGTATAAACCTACCATCAAGAGAATATATCGTCACTGTACAGAATCCCGGAAGATTAGTGATTTTGACGGTATTGTCAAATGAAGAAGTCTCATATTCACTGTATGCCAGATAAGGATTGGGTACGACATTGATTGCGGCAAGTGCCTGAGGAATCTGAACCTCAGTCAATGGCACAGCAGTAACACCATCAAATTTCACTCTGTACGTCGGATACCTGTTATGCTCTCCATTTCCTACGGCTAATTGATATGGATTATCCACCCGTAATTTAACAGTCAGGTCATTAGGTATCAACCCTTCATTGAGTGGTAATAAATGTATCGTTGGATCATTAACTACTAATGGTATAGCTGTCCAGGTGATTTGTGCGAGAGCTCTGGCTTTAATAATACCTTGTCGATCAAGGTCTTTGCGAAGAGCCGTGCAGCCATCATAAGCAGACCGCATCACGTACACATACTGCTGACCACCAACAAAAACCTCAAGAGGACTAAGATTATTATTACCTCCACCACCTGAATTGACTACTAATTGGTTACCGGGATCCCATATCATATCAAAAGCAATATTTCCGACTCGAAGTACCTCGGACACAAAGTCCCTGTATACTGAGTTTTCTCCAAAGAAGATATTCAGCCTTAGTCCTGTTTCGACATCAACTGCATATCCCGGGAACCAGCCCATTCCTGTCAAAGGATTACCATTGGCATCTTTTGCGCCATCAGGGTCAGGGAAGCCATCACCATCTTTATCATATTTTCCAACAGAAGGTCTTGAACGAGCCTGAAAGCTCTTCTTATCACCTTCTGATTTTAACCCAATACCTGGAGCTGTGGCGCTGGTATAATACAAATTAGCAGTTTCTACCACTGCACATCTGCTCCACTTACTTGTATCTGAGGTGAGAATAATGTCTACATTATTTAGATTCTGAAGTACTCCACCGAATTGTGCATTTTGAATTGATGACCCGGCACCATCCTGCCATCCAGGTGAGATATTCCATCCTGCCGGATTTTCAGCTGGTTCATCTACCATGAAATCTGTCAGAATAAAAGGAACCCATGGTGCAAAAGTTGAAAAGGCTCTATCCGGATCGAGTAAGAAATTAGGATATGTAGGTAACTCCGTCTGAACAAAATTAAAGATCGGTGAACCTCCAAAATCATCACCTACAAAATCGAGCCATTTTGGTTTGCTCGCATCCTTATATTCTACTGAGTATCCTATAGTACCATTTGATTTATCTGCACGATCACCTGCATCATCAGATTGTCCGACGTAAACAGATATGCCCAGATCAGCGATAAGTTGTTCATTGAGGTTTGACAATGGTTTTTCATTCGTATATATCTTAGATGGGTCATTGACATTATAGAATTTCCAACCTGCACTTGATGAAAGTGTATCACCACCAATCGGATCCGTAAATTCCAATATGTACTCACCATCTTTAACTACAAGCGGATTAAAGACTGAAACCCTCACCGGTGCTGCACCGGGAGCATAAGTTACTTCACCATTATTATTTCCGGATAAAATTTCGTCAAGCTCGCCCTGACCTAATTCAAGAAAGTTTTCTCCGGCGCCAACACCTTCAAGGCGTGTGACAACCGAACCTTCTCCATATAGTCCATTGATCTCCTGGAATGTCTGTGGATGCGGTAATGGATCGTATGTCTTGATGTTTCCTCTTCCTTCGAGATATGGTGTACGCTGACCTATAAGACTTGCAGGATCAAAAGGGGCGAATTCATTATACGCGTAGGCAATAGCTGTATAGTAATAGTGCTTATGATTCACTAAGCGACGATCACCTGAAGCAAATTGATCATCAGTAATATTGAATGTGTGTTTGATACCATCATCAGCTCCGTTCACTTGTTCAACAGGAACCCAAACGTCAACATCATGAGGACCTTTAATTGTGATCCAATTGTATAATTTATCAATACCATTGCGTTTGTCAACCTGGAATACAAGTCTTGCTTTGGTTACATCTTCAAGATCGCCAAGCGAAACATTACCATTCAGCAATTGATAGACTTTATAGCCTTCAAAAAGGTAATTGCTGTCTATTGTACGCTCCGGCACTTCAAGACCTCTCTCACTATACAGTTCATTTGCATTATTAGAGGATTTGACATCATTGCTAAGCACCATGATGAGTTCACGATCCAGTTCTATCCAATCGAGATCAGGAGCATCGGGACCATTGGGAAGAATAAAACAATTATTGAAGAGTGCTTGTGCAAGGTCATCTGCAGAGCGAAGTTCATGAAGGTCTGGACAAGGATAAATCTGATCCGGTACCCACACAACTCCTATGATCAATTCATTGATAGCACCGGGGTCAAGACGGAATGGACCTGTAGCCTGGACGGTTCTGGGGTCCATTTTCTGCTGGAATCCGGCAGAACACATCGACCAGTTAGCCGAACTGTTGGGATCTCCGGGAAATGCATAATTAATAATTTCAGTTGAGCCGAGATTATATCCTGTCCCACCCTGAGTGTAACGTGAACCATCTCTCCAGGAGCCTGAAAGAAAGCGATAAAACTCCACATCTGTCTGAGGATCCCACATCGCAGAGGGCCATGAGCCAGCAGTCTGACGTACGTGATAAGTAAAAGACGACATTCCTAATTCTGTCAGGTAGTCAACATCAAGAATGATAAGCGAATCACCAATAGTGCCTAACGTATCATAAACATTTGTGTAGAAGTCACGATCCAGCGGCTCACCTAATTTAAGTGTGTCGATTATTCTGACTGGTTTTCTTGGGCCTCTGAAATAATCAACTCCTAAAATGGGGACGTCATTACAATAAGTGGTTCCTCCACCTGTAGAACAATCACAACCAACATCTCCATCAGTTTCATCCTGATTGTATACATACATCAGACTTCGAGAAGTATCACATCCGATGAAGTCATCTTCAGAACATCCGAGATCCGGATCCACCCACATACCAAAAAAAGTACTGTCAATTACAGATACAGCTCTGTTGATCAGCTTGTATCTATAAAAAGTCATGTCATTGATCTGATCATTGGTAGCATATGCAAAAGCCTGAACCTGAACCTCCATACGAATAGGTTTTCCATTCGTATTCGTGTGGCTATTACCTGCGTCATTGTATACCCAGAAAACGATCTCATCAGGGAAATTACTTTCAGTAGGGCATCCTCTTACTTCGATAGCCGGATAATCACCATCACATGGATCATATCTGTTATCACCATTTGCGTCAAAGAAAGCACCTAATCCCTGTGTATCGTTTGGCAAATCAAAATCATAATATTTACTCCAATATGGATTTCCTCTTGCAGGATATTTCTTTAATTCATCAGATACGGATTCGCAATCAAATGGAATTCCTGCTGCTTCAGCCTCTTTGAATGCCCGAATATGGTTTTTAATGGTGAGCCCTTTTACAATGAAAAATTTATCCCAGTTCAAACATGTATCAGCGCCTGTAGTACCAATAGAAGACAAAGGGCCGGGCCAAAAGTCATTTGCTGTCGCAGTTCTATATGTCTGTGCTGCTATTTTTAAGTTGCCTGCATCGTCAAAACCTCCAAGCCATACGGCGCCTGCAAAAAGCGAAGAAACACCCGGAACTCCAAGAGCCGGATCAACTTTAGGCACGATGTATTGGCCTACACTCAAGTCCCACCATACATCTCCTCCATCGAGGAGCCTGGCGCGCACGTTATTGATCGCGAGGTCGTATGACATAGTAGCAGGTGCACAATCCGATCTGTAACTGATCGGTTTATCCTTAGGATTCACCTTCGGACCCTGATGTGTCGGTTCTATATAGGCATAGGAAAGCATAGATGTCAACATCAGTATGCTTGCTAAAACGAGCCTCATTATTTTTTCCATGGTATTCTTAACTAATTAGCGAAAGAATATTAATTATTGATTGATATCAAATTAAAACTGCACTTGTGCGCCGAGATAAACCCTGCGAGGCAAAGTGAAAAAATCAGGATTCAGTAATCCCCACTGATAGGACAATAGGTAGTTATCAACATCATCCGCCCTCCCTGAATTTGTAAGAGTTTGTAAAGTGGAGCTACCATCCTGCGTGACAAGGAAGCCATCGTCATATGCCGAACCTGAAGCTTTATAAACTCCGATGATATTTCTAGTATCAAGTAGATTCTCAACCCTCAGATATACATTCGCATAAAGCTGATGCTGTGCGGTCTCACTTAAAAGCTTGAAAGATTTGTCTACTCTCAGATCAAGTGAGAAATTCCAGGGAAGATGCGCGCCATTGATAGCGCCACCGACACCCTGACTGCCAAAAATCTGTGGTTTCTGTTCGTGTGTATATGGACGTCCTGAAGCTGCATTAGCCTGTATACTTACTCCTGCATTCGAGAAAACATCTTTTCCAAACCATCGTGGTCCATTGTACTGTGAGCCACTTCCATACCTGAAGTCGATATTGGAAGACAAGCGATGTCTTTCATCAAAATTTAATGGTGAAAGATAGCGGAGATTACCTCTTCCATTCAGAGAGCCTTGAGATTCGGCATCCGAGCCTGTCCCGTCTGCAAACTGTAATGTATAAGCTGCAGTCATTTCAAGATTTGCAGTTCTTCTCAAATCATAACTGAATGAGAATCCTTTTACAGTTCCGAAATCCTGGTTGCCATAAGTTTTATAATTATTTCCAGGTACACCAGGTACAAAGAGATATACTCTGGTCTGAATCATATCTCTCAATTCTTTGTAATAAGCACTTAGTGTTATAGCGCTTGAATTTGTAATTTTTTGTTTAAATCCAACCTCAAAATCAATTGTCTTCTCCGGTTTCAGGTCAGGATTATTTATCCTGTCGTTGGAGTTTGGTGTGCCTTCTGACCAATAATAATAATCAAGTGCGGTAGCAATCGTATTGGAAGGTGGACGTTGGACAAGGATATCATAGTGTACAAAGAAATTAGCATCATCTGATATCGGGAAGGAAAATGCAAGTCGTGGCATCCAACTGACTTGTGGAGTATAATCCACGAATGAACCACTGGGATCGAAGTCACGACTCTTGATATTTCTGTTGGCAGAATTTTGTTCTACATAATAAGGATTTGGAATTTCATTGCCGAGAATTTCAGAACCATCATTGACAGGGCTTCCTTCAGCAGTGTACCATTGGTCACCATCTCTGAATGCTCTGACATCTGTGGATCCATCAGATACGACATATACTTTCCAATTATCCTGCACTGCAGGAGGTCTTGGATCAGTCACACCGGGAAGGCTATAAAAATCATTTGCGGAGATGATCTCATACAATGAATATGGGTCACGCAATACTTTAGTATTCGCATCATAACGATCGACCCGGAGTCCTAAACGGAAGATGATATCCTTGAATGTGAATTTATCCTGGATATAAGCTGCACTATAATTCGGTTTATTAGCCGCTACAGGAAGTGTCCTTCTGCCTTCTGCATCTTCGGTGGTGAAAAAATCATCAAAGCTTGTTGAAAATGGGAGTTTGTCCCCTTTATAATCATAGCCATAATAAGATAACTGGCGGCGATTAGTTAATTCTTCTGCAGCAAACATATTCAGGCTTAAATCTTTCGGATCAAGTCCGTCGATATTGACATAATCATGAAGTGACTGGCCTGTAATTTCTCGTACTTTTTTATAAAAAAGCAAATTCGGTTGTTCAACTACAAGGGTCTGGAATGTCATGACGTCAAAAGTGTCGAGCATTCCATTTTGAAAGACTATGAGCGGAGCCGAGCCGATGATCTGTGTGCTATCAAGACCTACAATGTGTGCATCATTTGCTGCAAATCGCATTGTATTCCAGAGGTCTCTTGGATTCATAGCCCATCGGCGTGTCTGTCGTTGTTCATAGATGAGACCAAACTGAATATTGTGCCTGCCTTTATCTGATCCTCCCGGAAAAAGGTCAAAAGATGCATTGAGTGTACCTGTATGGATATCATCATCTCTCTTGTCGAATCGATTATATATAGCGCCGGTGCTGGTGTGCAAACTGGAATATACGTTGCTGACGGTATTTGACCAGAAACCATTATAAGCGGAATAATTTCTGAAATTATTTACGTCCTCACCAATGTTATAATTATTAAGAAGAGGATTAATTGAGGTAGATGGTGTATACCCTTCGCTGTTAAAAGTTTCAGTGCTCCCAAAATGTTCACCATAAAGAGTTGAACCGGGGAAAAGAGGTTTTGCAAACGGACTGGTTGTGTCCTGTGCAATGCCTACTGATGGAACATAGGTCACATCGAACTTACCTACATATCCATAGTCAAACAAATTGTCCCTATACCTTGAATCACCTTCCTCATATTTGTTTTTTTCATACCCATATTGAAGTGTATATGAAATATTCCGGATCAGGGCTGGTGCTGTCTGATTATTGGCATCTGGTGCGTTACCTCCAATGCGATGTCTGAAACGGAAATTGAACAGGTATCCATTTCGGTCCTTGTAAGGATTGTTTTGCCAGTTAAGCAAATTCCACGCTCTACTGGGTGAAAAATTCTCAGTTGAATTATAATAGCTGCCACCGACAGTCAGGTCTATATCATCATTGACTCTCAGATCAAGTTTACCCGTGAAATCATAACGTGTCAAATCTGTATTAGGCCTTGCTTTGAGGAGTTCTACATCACTTGCTTCCAATCGCTCCGCGAGTAAGATTGGTGAGCCTCCGACAGAAGTTAAAGGGGCGGCTGAAATTCGATTGATAGCTTCTGCAGTTGCACGGTATCCACCAAAAGCCTGTGGATCAGAGTCTTTAAGGTCCTTGTATTGACCTGAAATACGGAATCCAAGTATAGTTTGATTTGTTACTTTATTCTTCAGAATTGGACCACTCACATTGCCAGTGAACAGATTATAGCCATATGGATCTGTGAGTTCTGATGACTCCACCTCCACCGATCCGGATAATTTGGAAGAAGGGCCTTTAGATGTTAATGAAATTAAACCTCCTGTCACATCACCATATCTTGATTCTATTCCTCCTGTGATGACCTGAAGCTGTTCTATTTCAGACTGGGGGATGAGATTGGTATTGCTAACACGAATTCCATCGACGTAATAATTAGTAGCATTGGTTCTTGATCCGCGGATGTTGACATCTCCCCCATCTATGCTGGACAAACCAGCCGTAGTGGCTGCAATAGCATTAATATTTTTTGTTGGAAGATTTCTTATTTGTTCTGCTGTCTTGACACCACCCTGTGTGGTATTGTCCTGTTCGATCAGAGGAACTTTGTAAGCTGTAACAATAGCAACATCCAGTTGAATACCCGCCTCCATTTTAAAGTCAAGCCTGATGGCTTTTCCTGCGAGGACGACGACTCCGGTCTTACGCTGATCGGGATACCCGGTATAGCTGACCAGGACATCATATGTGCCGGGGTCAATAGAAGAAAACACATAATTCCCGTCGAGGTCGGTGGTTGTTCCTGTGATCTGGTTACCATTCTTAAAAATGATCACATTCGCATAAATGACGGTCTCTCCGGACGTAGCGTCTGTAACTTTACCTTCCAGCGAAGACTGACTCCAGGCGACAAACCCGAACGAAGAGAGAATACTGATGAGGAGTAAGCGTCTTATCATAAAATCTTGTTTTGATCAACTTAGTAATAGATGGCTTTAACAAAATGGTCCACAATGTTACTAAATTTATACGAGTACCTATTGTAGATCGTCCGGTAAGTATAAGAAATGACACTAAAGGTTCCAAAGCCCCTTATTTTATTAGGACACAATGGCATATTTGCCGTATAGATGACATTTAAGAATTTCAGTTTTCCTTCTGTTGTTTACTTACATTTTACTACACATATCATCCCACAATGTTTCTTATTTCTTACTATTCAAAAAGATACATATTACGGTTTCGCTCAAGTTCTCTGAAAAACGGATCTGTGAGATCGTCAATGAACTGGATAGCCTCACCGGTACTTTTCATCTCAGGCCCAAGACGTTTGTCAACACCAGGGAACTTATCGAAGGAAAAAACAGGCACTTTGATGGCATATCCCTTCAGTTGTTTGTCAAATTCAAAATCTTTGATCTTATGTGTTCCCAACATGATCTTGGTAGCAATATTCAGGTAAGGGATATTATAAGCCTTGGCAATAAAAGGTGTAGTGCGGGAGGCGCGGGGATTAGCTTCGATGACATACACTTTCTCTTCAGAACCGCCCTTTGATGGTTTGATGGCAAACTGAATATTGATCAGTCCCCTGATATTGAGTGCAAATGCAATCTTGCGGGAATATTCAATCATCTGATCGATAGCAGATGGGGTAAGACTATACGGTGGCAAAACTGCAGAGCTGTCACCACTATGAATACCTGCAGGTTCAATATGCTCCATGATGCCCATGATATGCACATCATCTCCGTCACATATAGCATCAATCTCAGCTTCTTTAGCCCGCTCGAGAAACTGATCAATCAGGACCTTATTGTCAGGCATATGCTTGAAAATGCTGAGCACATGACGTTCAAGATCATGATCATTGATGACGATCTTC
>JBDUAU010000625.1:0-8669 GCA_040004485.1 Saprospiraceae bacterium | reverse complement strand
CTTAATTTTAGGAGTACGGACAGGTCGCGACCTGTCCGTACTCCTAAAATTAAGCTAGTGTGTCTATCATCTCACTTCTCGGAAGCTGAGCTGCGGTTGGTGAGCCGCAGCACAAGGATACGCAATGACATGTCGAACCATAGCACATGGATGAGTTGAGCAGGTCGAAGCCCACTTCTCTCACTGATTTAAGGTTTCATTAATAGATCAGCAACTCACCTTAACAGAGGAGGGGGCGTCTTTTAGATATATATAATTGAACTAAAAGACTTAATCATGAAAACTCAAAATGGTACTCAAAAGAAAAGTCTCCAATGGAGCTTTGGCGTGCATGCGGCATTATTGCTTCTTGGTTTTCTTCCATTCGCTCATCAAATGGCGAAAGAAGAACCTAAAGAAGTTCTTATGGAATTAGGGTATGTTGAAATACCCCAAATTGTAGAAGCAGGTAGTCAAGGCCTTCAGGCGAGGAGTCCGATCTTCAACGAAACACCAGAACCTACTGCTGATAAGCCTACTGATAATCCAGTTCCGGTGGATGAAACTAATCCTACCCCGGAGACAACTGTAGCTGATGATGTAAGTCTTATCCCAAGTGATGTCACATCTAATGATGATACTGAAGTAACTGCAAGCGAAAGTAATACCACCGGCACTGATGCAGAAACACATGCTGATGGTGGTGGTGAAGGCAGCCCGATAGAAGGAAATCAACAAGGTGCTGCTACAGCTGGTGATGGTGGAGGTGGTGACGGTCTTGAAGGAAATGGTGTCATCACACGTCGTGTAATCTATAGAGAAGATATTTCCAAAGCGGCAAAAGTCAATGGTAGGGTCACCTTAAATATATGTATCAACAGACAGGGAAGAGTAGTCTATGTAGCTTATGATCCTGAGAAAACAACGATCACTGACAATGATGTCATCAATCAGGCTTCTCACCTGGCCGCGAAATACAGATTTGAACAAAAATATTCCGGTCCGATGAAGGAATGTGGACAGCTGACATTCATCTTCAGTATCGAAAAACCCTTAGTTGCGGAGTTCTTTTAATCTGATTATATATAAATTAAGAAAGCCTGAAACGATTTTACTGTTTCAGGCTTTTTTTTTACTTCATTTTGAGAACTAAAAGATGATTCCAACCTCGAAGGAAAATCCGGATAACAAAGATTCTGTTCGTTTGCGGATTTGTTCGTGCAGGGCATGATGGTATTTAACATCTAATGTGATGAGCGATAAAATTTCAGCCTGCACGACACCTGTCAATGCCGGTGTAACACCATAAAGCTCATCAACCTTGAGACCGATATCATTGTCATCCAAATCAAAAAAGAAAAAAGATTCAGCTCCTGCAAAAAGAGACAGATCAACTACTTTAAAAGCCAAAAACTGATATCCAATCGTGAGCGGAATGCTGAAATAATGGACATGATTTCCTTTTGAAAAATTATATTGAAATCCTTCCTGTTTATTCAGAACGGATATTCTGTGATAGTGAAAGCCCGGAGCAAAAATTAGCCGGTTGCTCATGATCCGCATGTCAAACCCGACGGTCTGACCACTATGATGTGACTCCCCTACAAGATTTTTTTCATCCCTGACAGACCAGAACTCGACACCTGTCTTGGCATTGAACAGGGGCTGGGAATTTCCATTATAGGAATACGTAAGGCTTAAAAGCAAAGCCAAATACGCTAAGAGGCGTGTGGTGTCCATTGATAAAAATTTTTTGGGGGAGGCTTGCACAACAAAAGTAAGTTATTTTCGCTTCTGATTTCAATTTTACTCACTGACGATTTCAACCTATGTATCCTGATCTCTCCTATTTCTTTCATGATCTCTTCGGCAGTGATCCTGACAATGGCTTAAGTGTGTTAAAGACCTTTGGCGTACTTCTTATCCTGGCTTTCATCGCCAGTGCTTACGTCCTGAAACTTGAAATGAAGCGAAAGGAGGAAGAAGGATTGTTACAGGGATCAACTGAAAAGATCAAAATTGGATTTCCGGCAACATGGCAGCAAATAGCGCAGAATGCATTTTTCGGTTTTATCATTGGATTCAAGCTTCCATATATCATCCAGCATTTTGAACAATTCAAACCAGATCCTGCATCGATATTACTTTCTACTAAAGGGACATTGATATGGGGATTATTATCGGCGGCATTTTTTGGTTTTCTGAAATATTGGGATCATAAAAAACAACAACTTCCAAAACCGCAGATCCAGGAAGTATTGATTAGACCTTATCAGCGTATCGGAGACATCACCATCCTTGCTGCGATATCAGGTCTTGTCGGTGCCAGATTATTTTCCATCATTGAGAGCACAGAAAATATAAAAGCGTTTATAAAAAATCCACTTGATCAATTGCTGAGTGGTAGTGGCCTGGCTATCTATGGTGGTCTCATCCTGGCGTTTATCATGGTGTATATGTATGTCCGGCGCAACGGGCTTAAACCTATACATATGATGGATGCGGCTGCACCTGCGATGATCATGGGTTATGCTGTAGGAAGAATTGGATGCCAACTTGCAGGTGATGGTGATTGGGGAATCGTCAATACCAATCCGCAACCTTCGTGGTGGTTTCTGCCGGACTGGATGTGGTCATATGATTATCCGCACAATGTATTGAATGATGGGATCCAGATCGAAGGATGTCTGTGGCATTATTGCAAGCATCTTGGTGAAGGTGTTTATCCTACACCATTTTATGAAACAGTTTTTGCATTTATCATTTTTGGGATCCTGTGGTCACTGCGAAAGCGAATTAAAATACCGGGGATTATTTTTTTCATTTATGTATTCCTGAATGGGATTGAAAGATATTTTATTGAGAAAATACGTACGAACCCGGATATTGATATTTTCGGAATACAGGCTACGCAGGCGGAGTATATCGCGTTTCTATTGATTGTGATCGGGATTGTGGGGATTGTCGTGTTGTACGTGAGGCGTGAGAAGGCAGTCGCGAGTAATCAGTAATCAGTAATCAGTAATCAGTAATCAGTATTCGGTATTCAGTATTCAGTATTCAGTATTCAGCATCCAGACGTTGGAGTGTCACTGACCTCGAACAGGCGATTATCAAAGGGATATGTGAGTTGTGACTTTTTGTGCTCATTCTTTCCGTAAAGTGTCAGATTTGAGACGTGAGTTAAAATTTAATTTGCGTTAATTTGCGGCAATAGTTTGGATGTCCTGATCCTATCAAAAAAATTATTCCTGTTTTATAAATTTCCGTGTAGCTATCAAATGATTGCCATCTGAAATGTTTAGTATGTAAAGACCATTTGGAAGACTGGATAGGTCAATATTATTTTTTGCTACATAAAAATGAGAAGACTTTAGCTCTCTTCCATATATATCATAAATACTGACGAATGTATTTTTTGGGATTTCATCCGAAAATTGAATATTCAATTCATCTCTTGCCGGATTAGGATATAAAAGGATCTTTTGCTTCTGCATTTTGAACAAATCTTCAATGGCTGTTGTGGTGCAAATGGTATCGATGCATCCATCTCCTGAGACTTTAAGGATTAGGCCTTCATAGAATCCAGAGCTCTTGTACGTGTATCCAACTGCATAAGTACTATTGCAGGATGAGCCAGCGATACCTTCCATAAAATTCAGGGATTCACCTGTAGATAGGACAAATCCCGTATCTCGTAATTCCCAAAGGATTTCACCATCCGGGCAAATTTTCAATATTCGTTGCGAGACAAATTTTTTACTTTCATCTAGTATTTGACCAGTTAAAAGTAAGTTACTATCTGGGGCTACAACGAGATCACCAAAACCATTGTAATAGTTATCAGGGTCTCCATATGGTTTTCTCCATAATAGTTTAAAATCCTTATCACGCCTTACTACTTGTCCAGCCTGGAAGAATCCAGAGCCATATTCTTCTCCTAGTAAATTGGTTGTATAAATATAATCACCATTGAAATTAACTAAGCTTCCAGACCATCCTTCCTCACCTGTCACTTCCTCCTTCCAATCATTTTGGATGCCTCCACTGGTATCAATTTGAATGAACCGTATCCAATAACGTGTATCATTTTTGACAGAAGGAGTATTATCAAAAGATTCAGAGATCATAATTGTCAGTTTGCCATTTTTAATAATAGCAGCACGACCAGTTTCATCCCTGGAAGGCAGCCCATATGTTTTTTCCCAAATTTTATTTCCTAAAGAATCAATTTTTTGAACGAATACATCAAGATCAAAATTTTGAGTCTGAACATATCCTATGACATAATATGCTCCATTGAATTCTAATAAAGATTCAGTTAAGCGTACGATAAAGGGAGCGTTGTATTCATGATATAAATGCTGTCCTGTTTTTTTATTATACGTAATAAAATAATTATTGCTTTTCCACAAAAATTCCCCAGACAAAACTAATTTATCAGTATCATTAATTATTGGACGAGATCCATCTATTAGCATCTGATCTATTTGCTTTGGGTCCTTAAAGATTTTGACTTTCCCAAGATTTCCAAGTGTATCTGACCACACAATGAATATACCTTGGAGACCTGAGGAATCTGATCCTATTTCACCCGAAACAATGAGACTGTCGCCTTCAATCATAATGTTTCGTAATATAGTTGACCTGTTTTGAAGAAACAAATGATCGTTAAACTCGATTTGCTGAGCAGAACTAAAACTAGCGCTAATTAGAATAATTAAGATACAAAGGATTAGTCCAAAGTAAATTGAAGATAATTTGTAATGTCTCCTTCTTGATATCATAGTAGTATAACCTGACCAAAAATCCTTTTCCCGTTATTATCCTGTGAAACAATCATACAACAGATTGAAATGGTAAATATTTGCCCTATTCGACCTTATAAAGATACACCTTCGCCTCTGCCGGTTGCTGAGCTGTAGCCAAAGGTTGTGTTTAGCAGGTCGAAGCATAGCCCTTTCCTCTTTTTAAACCCTTTTTACTACCTTTACCTTCCTGATGAATAGAATAATAGGTCAAATTATTATCACATAATACACAATTGCAATCTAAGCTATAAGAGGCCCCGTCAGATTGCAGTCGGGGCTTTTTTAATTTAAGGAATTGAATCACAGATATGAAACTATATCCCGAATATAAAGGACTGAATCTCCCGGCCATCGATAAGGAATTGCTGAGCTGGTGGGAGGAACATTCCATATTTGAAAAGAGTGTTAGCCAGCGACCGGAAGACAAGCGATGGGTATTCTATGAAGGACCACCGAGCGCCAATGGTATGCCGGGTATCCATCACGTCATGGCCCGCACGATCAAGGATCTTTTTTGTCGTTATCAAACCCTGAAAGGACATCGTGTCGAGCGCAAAGGTGGATGGGACACACATGGTCTTCCGATCGAACTCAGTGTTGAAAAGGAATTAGGGATCACAAAAGATGATATCGGGAAGTCGATCTCCATCGAAGACTATAATGCAAAGTGTAAGGAGACCGTCATGCGCTACAAAGCCGAATGGGACGACATCACACGACGCATGGGCTATTGGGTAGATCTTGACAATCCATACATCACCTACAAAAATGATTACATCGAGTCGGTATGGAATCTGTTGAAGATCCTTTATGACAAAGGACTTTTATATAAAGGCTATACTATACAACCCTACTCTCCCGCTGCAGGAACGGGTTTGAGTTCTCACGAACTTAATATGCCGGGTGCATATAAAGAAGTGAAGGATACAACAGTCGTCGCGATGTTCAAAGTGAACCGTGATGATACCTCTTCATTTTTATTTGATGACAAAAATGAAGACGTTCGGATTCTTGCCTGGACGACTACACCCTGGACACTTCCTTCCAATACTGCACTATCTGTGGGACCTGATATAGATTATGTCAAAATCAAAACAAAGAATCCTTATACAGATGCACAGGTGAGTGTTGTGCTCGCGCAAGCTTTAGTGAGCCATTGGATAGGTGGAAAAAATCAACCTGCTATCGAATCGCAATCAGTTCCTTTCAAAGGAAGTAAAATGCGCGGCATCCGGTACGAACAACTTTTAGATTTTGGAAATCCAATTGAGCCTCTTCTCGATGGCACGGATGCATTTCTCGTATTGACGGGTGATCATGTGACGACTTCTGACGGAACAGGTATTGTACATACTGCTCCTTCGTTCGGTGCAGATGACCAACGTGTAGCAAAAGCAAATGGTGTAGGTACACTTACACTGGTTGATCTCACGGGTAAGTTCAAAGAGAATGTTGGCCCCTATTCAGGTCGCTATGTGAAAGATTATAAAGACGATCCCAATTATGTAAATGTGGATGTTGATATATCCGTGCAATTGAAGCTGGAAGGAAAAGCACTGAATGTGCAGAAATACGAACACAACTATCCGCATTGCTGGCGTACCGATAAACCGATTTTATATTACCCGATGGATAGCTGGTTTATCAAATCAACAGCTTGCAGGGACAGAATGATTGAATTGAATAAGACGATCAACTGGACACCTGCACATACCGGTGAAAAAAGATTTGGCAACTGGCTTGAGAATCTTCAAGACTGGAATTTGTCAAGATCCAGATTCTGGGGCATCCCACTTCCTATTTGGAGATCAGATGATGGTAGTGAAGAAATATGCATCGGTTCGATTGAGCAGCTTGCCTCTGAAATCAAAACAGCAAATCAGAAATTAAATCTTTCCCAGGAAGTTCCTGATGATTTGCACAGGCCATTTATTGATGACGTTGTATTGATTTCTCCAAAAGGCAATGTCATGAAGCGGGAGACTGATCTGATCGATGTGTGGTTTGATAGCGGTTCGATGCCATATGCACAGTGGCATTATCCATTTGAAAATGTCGATGTCTTCAATAAAAATTTCCCTGCTGATTTTATTGCTGAAGGAGTGGATCAGACGAGGGGATGGTTTTTTACGCTGCATGCCATAGCTGTAATGGTAAAAGATTCTGTTGCATTTAAAAATGTGGTATCGAATGGATTAGTGCTGGATAAAAACGGTCAGAAGATGTCCAAGCGTCTCGGCAATGCAGTTGACCCGTTCAGGATCATCAACCAGTATGGCGCAGATGCTCCCCGGTGGTATATGCTATCAAATGCACAACCATGGGACAATCTGAAATTTGATGAAGATGGCATCACAGAGACGACAAGAAAATTATTCAGTACGTTATATAATACTTATTCCTTTTTTGCGCTGTATGCTAATCTTGATAAATGGAATAGTAGTGATCCTGGCATAATGACGGTTGTAGAACGACCTGAAATAGACCGCTGGATATTATCAAGACTTCATACACTGGTCGATGCTTATCATGAAGATATGGATGGCTATGATGTCACGACAGCATGCCGGCAGATTGAAACTTTTGTCAACGATCATTTATCCAACTGGTATGTGCGTCTTAACAGAAGGCGTTTCTGGAAAGGGGAATTAACGGATGATAAGAAGGCGGCTTATGCTACTCTTTTCGAGTGTCTCACAGTTGTAGCACAGATGATATCACCAGTTGCACCATTTTTTGCAGATTGGCTGTATCGAAATCTTACTTCTTCATCAGGTCAGTACCCTGAAAGTGTGCATCTAACCGATCTTCCATCGGCATCCCATGAATTGAAAGATGAAGCGTTGATCAGGCGAATGGATTATGCACAACACATTAGTTCTCTAGTGTTATCAATACGTAAAAAAGAGAAACTTCGTGTGCGGTTGCCTTTACGGAAAATCATGTTGCCAGTCCTTGATGATAAGTTTCAGGAGGATATTGATCAGGTCAAGGATCTGATTCTTTCTGAAGTGAATGTGAAAGGGATCGAGTACATCGCTAATACTTCAGGCATCGTTTCGAAAAAAGCGAAAGCTAATTTCAAGACTCTGGGTAAGCGACTGGGTAAAAACATGAAGTCTGCAGCGGATCTTATCAGTGCACTCACTCAGGAAGAGATCAATAGATTTGAAAGTGGAGGAGAGTTGATATTAATGATCGAGGGGCAGGAATTTATACCTGTAAGGGATGATATTGAAATCATATCTGAAGATATTCCGGGATGGCAGGTTGCTTCAGAAGATGGCATTACAGTGGCGCTTGATGTGACGCTTGATGATGAATTGATCGCAGAAGGAACAGCTCGTGAGCTGGTCAACAGGATACAGAATCTGAGGAAGAGTAGTGGATTGAATGTGACGGACAGGATTAAAATAAAAGTGGAGGGGCTGGTAGGAATTAAAAAAGCAGTTTTAGATTTTGGACTTTACATCAAGAGTGAAACGCTGGCCGATGAAATTGATGTTATACCTACCCCAATACCAGAAATGTTAAAAATGCATAATATGGAAGGGTACAACAGAGTAGAATGGATGGATGGAGCAGAAATTCATATTTCGATTGAAACATAAAAGAGGGAAATTTGCGACAAAAATTTAAGAACGCAGATCGTCATGATTATCATGATTTTTCATGATTGATTTCGAATACTCTTTGCGTTAATAATTTTGAAATAATCTCTGCGTAATCTGCGTCGAAAAACAATATGCAATTGGCAATATGCAATTAGCAAAAAAATTAAAGAACACAGATCTTCATGATTATCTTGATTTTCATGATTTATATCGAATACTCTTTGCGTTAATAATTTTGAAATAATCTCTGCGTAATCTGCGTCGA
>JBDUAU010000327.1:0-2596 GCA_040004485.1 Saprospiraceae bacterium | reverse complement strand
CGCAAAATCATACGCGGATTCGATCGGATTGTCCTGCGATTTTACATTCGGCAGTGCATGGCCTGTAGCCGGAAGTAATATTGATAAAGCCCATCGTACTCAGATATATGGCGATACCACTTTCAGTCAGGCACTCACATTTGCCTGGACATATCCGGAGACCCAATGGGTGATCAACCATCTTGACAGTAATGCATTCAATCTTTTTGCATTGCCTGTTGGTGCGGCGTTAGGGGATGCTCTGAAAGGATCGAAATCTTCACTGTTCACTGATTCATGGGAGATCAAGCTCAATGCTAAAAATAAAATATGGACGCAAGGCTTTGAAAATACATTCAAAGAAAACTTTGGCTACGATATTATTCCTTACATGAATGCAGGACTCGACTCTTTTCCTGATGTTCGCTACGATTATATGTTGCAATTGGAGGAATTGGTCATAAATGGCTTTTATAAGCCTTATGCAAAAAAATGCAGAGAGTTAGGTGCCTGGTCAAGAGTGCAGTGTTTAGGTTCTCCGACAGATGTGATGACAACATATTCACTGGTGGATATTCCGGAGACAGAAGCAATGCTCAACAATCCGAATTATTCCCGCATAGTGAGTTCCTCTGCCTGTTTAGCGTCGAAGAAATTAGTGTCAAGCGAGACATTTACATGCATGTATGGATTTCCTGCCACTTATTTGAGACAGGAACAATCTGCAGATCTGAAGATGGTAGCAGATGCATTATTCGCAGAGGGTGTCAATCATCTTATTTACCACGGCACACCTTATAATCCTAAAGGCTCTGATACGATTGATTTTTTTGCAACAACTTATTTTGGACCTGGTGGAAATCTTACACCAGAGTTGCCTGCTTTCAATGCTTATATCGAAAAGGTTTCGGGTATTATGGAAAAGGGAAAGACGTACACTGATGTTGCTGTCTATATTCCATACGAAGACGAGGTAATGAAAGGCGCCTATCCACCCGAGCGACAGCGGGTATGGGTTTGGGGAGAATATGAAATGAGATATTTGTTTCCACCTAAAGAAACAGAAGGGTATCACCCTTTATGGATCAATAGACATTTCTTAGAAAAGGCCGATTTTCTTGGCGGCAAATTGATTGTTGGTGATGCAGCATTCTCTGTCCTTTATATTGATGTAAATTATATGGATGTTCGTGCCCTTAGTCTTGTATTGAAATTTGCAAAAGAAGGCCTGCCGATTTGTTTAAAACATTTTCCAAAACAACCCGGATACAATAAATCTGAAGCGTATGCACGAATGCTCAACGAATTGTCTGGTTTGAAAAGTGTCTCTGAAAATTTCAACCAGATCATGCATCATCCTCCGCTGATTGAGGGAGATAGCATACCTGATTATTGGTGCAGGGTAGGGAAAGACGGTTCATATTATTTGTTCCTCGCACAAGACCTATCGAAGGATCTCAAATATCCAATCTACTCAGGTCAATCCCTGATGAAACAATCAGTCTTCAGGGAATTAACGTTCAATATCAACGGAAAAACTATTCAGCAAAAGATTGAATTCAAACCCTATCAATCCGTTTTACTGAAGATCAAATCTACCGGAAAGGTAGAAATGATGGATATTACATTTGTTCCTAAGGAGCCTGAGGTGCGGGCTAGAGAGGCACAGAAAACGTATTTTTAAGAAAAGGAGGACGCGGAACAAATAAGGAAATTTAAGATCAATTTCCATCCCGGGATTGTCTGTATATCGGAATCAGATCTTAAAGAATCCTAATATGATCATGAAAAATCTGCGTCCTTAATTTATATACATTATTTTAATTGTAATATCCCTGCATAATTAGCGGTCCAAAAAATGTGGAATTTACTTTTCGTATGCATTCTTATTCTCAGCAAGGTTGTCCTCCAGGCACAGGACTACAACATCCTTGATTTTGGCGCCATGCCGGATGGAGTAACGCTCAACACTTTAAAAATCCAATCTGCAATAGATGCTGCCCATACACATGGAGGTGGTCGGGTAGTCATACCTGCAGGACACTTCCTCTCCGGAAGTATCGTACTGAAAACCGGTGTCGAATTGCATTTGCTGCGGAAAGCAGTTTTACTTGGAAGTACAGACTTAGCGGATTATATCAAAATCAATCGCTGGAAAGCTTTAATAATGGCGGACAACCAGAACAATATCTCCATAAGTGGTGATGGTGAGATAGACGGGCAAGGTCGTACGCTTGCCTTACATATTGACAGCCTTTTTTATGCAGGACAAATCGATAGTGCTGACTACATGTTTGTTGAGAAGAGACCAAAGTGGTATCTGCGTCCACAGCTCATCGAGTTTGTACACTGTCGTAATATCCACGTCAAAAATGTGACGCTTAAAAATGCAGCATGCTGGGTACAGACCTATGACCAATGCGAAAATATCATCGTTGAAAGCATTAAGGTCAACAGCGATGCGTATTGGAACAATGATGGTATTGATGTTCAGGACTGTCAAAATGTACGGATTACAAATTCATATTTCAATTGTGCCGACGATGGGATTTGTCTGAAGTCCCAATCCGCTGATCATTTTTGCGACAGTATTTATGTATCCGATTGTATAGTTAGA
>JBDUAU010000607.1:0-8704 GCA_040004485.1 Saprospiraceae bacterium | reverse complement strand
CTCGTACAATCTCCCGGACCCTTATGAATGGACGCCGCAACAAACCACAACCGATACTATCCCACTCAAAGACAGATATGGCAACTGGGTAGAAGATCCATCCAACAATCCATTTGACCTCCTCGATCCGGTGGAAGTGGTACAAGATGTGGAATATGATCCTGTCACTAACTCCTACATCCTGACCGAAAAGATCGGCAACGAAAATTACCGACCACCTACAGTCATGACCTACCAGGAATACCTGGATTGGAATTCCCATAAAGAAGAAGGCGAATATTTCAAACAACTTGCAGGAGCAGCTTCTGGGGACAGAAGTAAAAATGGGCACCTGGACCCTGTATCCAAAGTGGATATTTCAGACGACATCATCGATCGTCTTTTTGGAGGTACAAAAGTGGATATCCGTCCTCAGGGAAATGTAGATCTCACATTTGGTTTTGATTATTACAGACAGGACAATCCTATTCTTCCCATCCGTCAACAACGTCGTGGTCCTTCATTCGATTTTGATATGGACATACAAGTCGATGTCAATGGCCAGATCGGTGAAAAATTAAAAACAGCATTCAATTACAATACCTCACGCACCTTCGACTTTCAAAACAGGCTTAAGCTTGATTACAATTCCGATCTCTTCAGCGAAGATGAAATATTGAAATCAATCGAAGCGGGAGATGTGAGCTTACCTTTGAAGTCAACTCTTATCAAAGGAAGCCAGGCATTGTTTGGGTTAAAGACTGAATTGCAATTTGGTCACCTGCGACTCACAGCCATTGCTTCGCAGCAAAATTCAAAACAGAATGATATCAATATCCAGGGCGGGAGTGTACTGCAGGAATTTGAAATCTATGCTGATCAGTATGATGAGAACAGGCACTTTTTTCTTTCGCATTATAATCGAAATACGTTTGAAAAAGCAGTGATGAATCTGCCGCAGATCAACAGCTTGTTTCATATCACAAGAATGGATGTCTGGGTCACCAATGATCGCAATCAGACTACAGATGTGCGTGATGTTGTAGCCATCGCAGATTTAGGTGAATGGCATGACATGACCAATAAGGATCCCAACCGATGGCGAATCCAGGACACAAGTCAACTATTGGATATCTGCATGACAGGTATTCTTCCGGATAACAGAACGAATAAAATACTTGGAACACTACGGGCTAATCCGGCTAACAGAGATCTTGATAATGCTGTCAAAACTTTGCAGAATATCGGTTTCGAGTCTCCAAGAGATTATGAAAAGATACAGGGACGTAAACTGAATTCATCAGAATACAGATACAACCCAGAGCTTGGATTTATATCACTCAATATCCGCATGGATCAGGATGAAGTGATCGGTGTTGCGTATGAATACACATACAACGGAAAGGTTTACCAGGTCGGTGAGCTTTCACAGGATGTAGAAAATACCGATACGATGGGAACCCAGAAAGTTCTTTTCGTCAAATTGTTGAAAGGCACTAATCAGCGTGTGGATCTGCCACTCTGGGATCTGATGATGAAGAATGTGTATCGCATCGGTGGAGGGGACCTCAATAAAGATGAATTTGAACTTGATGTTTTTTATGAACATCCGGGTAAAGGATTTAAACGTTTTCTGCCTGCTGAGTCCAAACTTGAAAGCACTCCTTTGCTCAACATATTCAATCTTGATAATCTCAACGTAACCGGCGATCCTCAACCGGATGGAAGATTTGATTTTGTGGAGGGCGTCACGATCACCCCATCTCTGGGAATAGTCATGTTTCCTGTGCTTGAACCATTTGGATCGACATTAAAAAATAAAATTCTAAAAGCGGGCGGGGATCCCAAATTTGTATATCAACAACTTTATGATAGTACCATCGTCAAAGCAAGAGAATTTCCTGAGCTCAATCGATTTACATTAAAAGGTAAAGCAAAGACAAGCACCTCTTCAGATATTTCTCTTGGTGCGTTTAATATTCCACCCGGTTCGGTGAGAGTTACTGCTGGAGGACAGGTACTGAAGGAAAATGAAGATTACACGATTGATTACAACATCGGGCGGATCAAGATCCTCAATCAGGCTTTTCTTCAACCGGGTACACCTATCAATGTATCTTTTGAAGACAATGCATTATTCAGTTTTAACAAGAAGACAATGCTTGGCCTGCGAGCGGATTATACCTTGAATAAACATATCAGTTTTGGGGCCACATACATGCATCTTTTTGAAAGGCCTTATACACAGAAAGTAAATATCGGTGATGACCCGATCAATAATACAATCTATGGTCTTGATTTTAATTACAGCAATGAAGCACCATGGCTGACAAAGCTCGTAGATAAAATTCCATTTATCAATACAAGTGCTCCGTCTAATGTGACATTCGCAGCTGAAGTGGCAGCATTAAAACCTAGTCACTCCAGGGCTATCGACAAGAGCAAAGGAGATAATCAGGGAGTTGTATATCTGGATGACTTCGAAGGCACGACCAGTAATTTTGATTTGCGTACGCCTACGACAGCGTGGATACTGGGATCCACACCTCAAAATGAAAATCTTCCGGGCCGTGATGGTATGCCTGCTACAACTTTACCTGAGTCAGCATTGATCAATGATTTGAGATATGGTATGAACCGTGCCCACATCAACTGGTATAGAATAGATCAGGGTGTGCGTAATGCAAGTCCGGGATCAAATGAAAATCCTTATACACGAGCGATTAATCAGAATGAAATATTCAGGAACAGAACTCCACGATTTGGACTGAATGATTTCAGAACATTTGATATCACATACATTCCGGATGAAAGAGGCCCTTACAATTTTGATCCTCCTGGTGGGAGCCCGGGTATTAGTGCGGGCATTGATCCGAATTGTAAGCTGATCGATCCGTATAGCCGTTGGGGTGGTATCATGCGTAGTCTCAACCAGACAAATTTTGAGCAAGCCAATATTGAAGCCGTAGAATTCTGGGTGTTAGATCCATATATTCTTGATGATAAGGGGTCAGATGGAAAATTAGTACTTCAACTTGGAAATGTATCAGAAGATATTCTAAGGGACAGCCGTAAATTTTATGAACATGGTCTTCCATTGGCACCCACTGAAAGAGTAGATACAACAGTGTGGGGTAGAGTTCCGCGCATTCCGGCTACGGTAAATGCATTTTCAAATGAGCCCGGAGCGAGAGAAATCCAGGATGTGGGGTTAGATGGTCTTAATGATGCAGGTGAAAAAGTTATTTTTAGTGATTATCTGAATAAAGTGCAGGGTTTTTTAACTCAACCTTGTTTAGACTCTGTCCTACGTGATCCAAGTAATGATGATTTCGAATACTTCCTTGATGACCAATTGTTTCCTTCGGGCACAGATCTATTTACCCGGTACAAAAAGTTTAATGGCACAGAACGAAATTCACCTCCTCCGAATTCAGGCGCTACAAGAATAAATGCGTCAACTAATATTCCGGATTCAGAAGATATCAACAATGATAATAGCCTTAGTGAAAATGAATCTTACTATGAATATGTGATTGATCTCAAAAAGGATCCAAACGGTTCAAGCAAGACAGGACATCTTGATACATTGAACCCTTTGATCACAGATAAGGTTTGGACCCCGAATGGAACATGGTATCGCTTTAAGATACCTCTGGATGAATACAACAGATCTGTAAATGGAATATCAGATTTCAGGTCCATCCGTTTTATGCGGATGCTTATGACACAGTTCACGCAGAAGACTACTTTACGTTTTGCCACTCTTGATTTAGTAAGAAATCAATGGAGAAGGTTAACAAAGAATACCGGACTCGGATGTACCGGAGATCTGGTAGTGGATGCTGTCAACATTGAAGAACACACCGATCGCATACCTTTCCACTATGATATTCCACTCGGTATTCAACGTGAGCGGATCACCAGCAGCACATTCCAGGATGTATTTCAGAACGAACAATCACTCTCCCTGAAATATTCCAATCTCAATGATGGATGTGATCTTAAGGTTTACAAAAGTCTCGATCTCGACCTTCGTGTGTTTAAGAATGTGCAGATGTTTGTTCACGCGGAAGAGGCTGACAGCACTCAGATATCAGGACAGGTACCCAATGGTGCAGTAAAACTCTTCATGCGATTCGGATCTGACTTTGACAATAACTATTATGAATATGAAGTGCCACTTGTCGAATCAAAAGATCCCAGCCTGACAGGTGATGCGTACAAAAAAGAATTGTGGAGAGGTGAAAATGAACTGAACTTCGCGCTTGAGGATTTTACAAATTTAAAAATAGAAAGGAATAAATTTAGCCCTGATCCGACTGTGCCTTATGAAAAAATAGTCACAGTGGTCATCAATGGTGTATCGGTTGAGCGGGTATTCCGCATCAAAGGAAATCCAACACTTGGTTACGTACGAAATGTACTCATCGGTTTGCGTAATCCATCTAACGATGATTTTGTAGGTTCATATAGTGGCGAAGTTTGGGTAAATGAATTACGCTTAGTTGGCCTTGAAGAAAAGGGTGGTGTAGCAGGTCTCGCCAGGCTTGATGCAGATCTTGCTGACTTTGGAAGCGTAGGTCTCTCCGGAACGTATTCAAGCATAGGGTGGGGAGCGATTGATCAAAAACTTGATGACCGTTCGAAAGAAGCCATCACGCAAATGGATTTTTCAACAACATTACAATTAGGAAAATTCTTTGGTACAAATTCTAAAATTCAGATCCCATTCTATTATCAATACAGTCAGACTGTGCATAAGCCAAAATATGATGCGCTTGATCTTGATCTGTTGTTGAAAGAAAAATTGCGCAGCATCAGTGATAGCCACGCAAGAGATAGTGTCAAAGAGCAATCACAGGATTTCAGTTCTCTCAGCCAAATAAGTTTCACGAATGTCAGGAAGGATAAGTCTGGTACAGGACCATCTATGCCATGGGACATCTCCAATTTTACAACGAGCTATTCATATTCAAAATCGAATATTCACAATGAAGTCGTCCAGAAAGATGAGCTTGATCAGCATCGGGGATCACTGGACTATACATATACGATCAACAGCAAGCCAATACAGCCATTAAAAAACTTATCCAAGAGTAAATGGCTGATGTGGCTGACCGAACTAAATTTCAATCCTATTCCGAATAGTTTCACATTTGGGACTGTGCTGGATCGAAAGTTTGGGGAAAGATCTTATCGTTTTTCGGATCCGATTTACAAGACCTGGTTTGATAAACGATTTACCTGGGAGCGTAGTTACACTTTGCGTTGGGATTTTACAAAATCAATCAAGTTTACCTTCAATGCACTCAACAATGCAGTCATTGATGAGCCGGATGAATATGTTACAAGAAGTCCATTGGTACCCATTGATAAAAAAGTTAGAAACGATTCTATCTGGAGCAACATTAAAAAGTTCGGACGTACAAAAGATTATGCGCATCAGATACGAGCCACATATGCTTTGCCATTTAAGAATTTTCCTATCCTCGACTGGATCAGAACAGATCTGAGTGTGGATGCAAGCTATGGATGGAAAGCAGCTTCAATCAATACGGATTCACTGGGCAATGTGATTCAGAATGGGCAGACACGACAGATCTCTGCTGACCTTGATTTCACAAGGTTGTATGGAAAGATTCCTCTTCTTGCAAAAATCAATAAACCCGGAGGTACAACTTCTGCTAATCGTGGCGGTCGTGCACCTGCTAAGCCCGGAACAAATGATCCTGCAAACAAGAAAGAACCAAAGGATACCAAAAATCAAAAGGACAAAAAGAACGCAAAAGACAATAAGGATTCAAAGGAACCCATCATCACACCTCCTGATACCACAGGCAATAAGAATGTGAAAGATTCGCTCAATTCAAAGGATACGAAATCAAAAGTCAAGAATCAACCAAAGGATAAAGAATCTAAGGCGAAGGATAAAGAATCTAAAGCGAAGGATAAGAAGAAGAAGAAACAATCCAAGGAAGTAAATCCTGTACTGAAAGCGATCCTCAGACCCATCATGTCTGTGAGAAAACTGAGAGTGAATTATGGTGAGACAGTAAGTACTACGATTCCCGGATTTACACCTCAGTCAAGGTTGCTCGGTATGAGCAGTGGATTTGGAGCACCTGGTTGGGATTTCGTTGCAGGTATTCAACCGAAAATCAACAGACGTGCAGAAGAAAAAACAGGAGACTGGTTAGCAAATGCTCAAGGTCGTTCATGGATCACAACAAATGCTTTTCAAAATGCTCCGATCCTTCAATCCAGCATGAAAAATCTCGATGGAAAACTGACATTAGAGCCTTTTACCGATTTCAAAATTGATGTTGATGCCAGCAGAAATGTATCAAATAATTTTTCCGAATTCTTTAAGACGTATACAAAAGGATTACATTCTAACTCTGATATCGATCGTCGGTCACCACGGGAAATAGGTAGTTTCTCGATGTCTTATCTTTCGATACCGACTTTATTCAGAGATGATTCTTTGCAATTGGCAGATCTCTTTCATAAGTTTGAAGAGAACAGAGCCATTATTTCAAGACAGAGAGGTGTAGATGTTCATGAAACTGACGGTCCTCAATATGCGAAAGGATTTGGAAGAAAACAACAGGACGTTCTTGTGCCTGCATTCTTATCCGCTTATACAAATAAGAATCCTGAGAATTTTAATCTTACTGACATGTTCAAGTGGGTACCAAGGCCAAACTGGACAATTAACTATAATGGGTTGAGTAAACTTCCATTCCTGAAGGATATCTTCAGCAACATCAGGATATCGCATGGATATAAAAATACACTCAGTGTCAATTCATTCGAATCCGATCTGAGCTATACCGATTATGATCCTGTGAATAATGTGAACTTAGGCCAACAAAATTCCCGAAATCTGGATACAATAAGTCATAATTATTATTCACAATTTCTTCTGCCTTCTATCATCATTGAAGAATCATTTTCTCCGCTGATCGGGATTGATATCAAGACGAAGAATGATATGAACATCAGCTTCTCTTATACAAAGAAAAGAGGTCTGGCGATGGGATTCATATCTTATGAACTTGCAGAGACCAGATCGACTACGCTTGACTTTGGATTCGACTGGAAAATGAAAAATGTGCGTATCGGATTTCTTCCCGGCTTCAATAGTGCTGCCAATAAGAAAAAAGCAAGCAGTAAGAAGGAAGAACAAAAATCGAATGCGAAGAGAGGTAACGATCTGGACATCCTTTTTGATTTATCCTTTGCAGACAATCTTACACTCAACCATCTTCTTGACCAGGAAGCCGGAGCACGTGCTACGCGAGGTTCAAAAGATATCACGATATCTCCCGCCATCCGATACGACATTAATAAGAATGTCAACCTGCGATTCTTCGTTGATTTCAGAAAGCAGGAACCTTATGTCAGTAACTCCTACAAAGTCGTGACGACAGAAGGTGGTCTTACGATCAGGATATCACTGGAGTAAATCTTCATATATTTTTCACACACAAAGATTTTTATTCTATTCCTTTTCATGTAGCACGAGTTTGTTTAAAGAGAATCGAAACAGAGCGTTGCGATTTAACATCATTTCTTTCCCGTGGGTTGCACCCACGGCCATTGAAATTGAAGTCTTTCAGACTTCATTGTTTATTTCCTTGTTTTTCGGATGTTTATTTTGATTTTCTTGCAGTCTTTCAAACTTCATCTGTCATTTCTTTGTCTTTTCGAGGTCTACTTTGATTTACCTGTAATGATCCTGAAAGGATCAAATATGATTGGCCGTGGGCGTAGCCCACGGAAATCAGAGTCAATACAATGTCCAACCCTGAAAGGGTTGAATAAAATCTGTTGAGTTTGAAAATTAAAACTCGTTCTGAAAGATATCATTGATCTTCTCCGTCTCCATCAAAAACCCATCATGCCCATACACGGAATGCAAAACATGTAACTCCGCATTCGGCAAATACTTCGCCAGCAGCTCCTGCTCAGCTACAGGAATCAATCGATCCGAATCAATACCGACAATCGTCGCCTTCATTTTCAGAGACTGAAGCACTTCAGGAATACTTCCCCTTCCTCTTCCGATATGATGTGTGTCAAGAGTTTTCGTAAGACTCCAATAACAATGCGGATAAAATCGCTTCACAAGTTTTTCTCCCTGATGCCTGATGTATCTCGCTGCTTTCTGATCATTGACTACATCATCTTCATCTGTCTGTGCATCTATAAAAGATTGTATCGTGCGGTAACCTAACAAAGCCATGCCACGCGCAGCCCGCATTCCATCCAAACCCGAATGATCATCATTTCCTTCCAGTGTCGGATCAGCCTGCATCGCCAGTCGTTGCGCTTCATGTCCTGCTATCACCCATGCCGTTTCTCGCGCACTAGTCACCAATAAACCCAAATGTTTAATACGATCCGGAATCAGATATGCAAATTCTAATACCTGGTGCCCCCCACATGATCCACCTATACATAAGCTGATCTCCTCAATACCCAAATGAACACGCAACCTATCATGCGCCTGCACCCAATCGCGAATAGTGATGATGGGCCATGTCATACCATATGGTTCTCCTTCAGATATATCTATGCTTCTGGGTCCCGTAGTGCCATAACATGATCCGAGAATGTTAGCACATACAATGAAATATTTTGAAGGATCGAAAAGTTTATTTGCACCAAAAAGACCGCTCCACCAATCAGCAACATTACTATTAGCAGTCAATGCATG
>JBDUAU010000704.1:0-8722 GCA_040004485.1 Saprospiraceae bacterium | reverse complement strand
CGAACCATTGAACGAGGATGAGCGGGGCAAGTCGAATCACACGTCTCACGCCTCACGGCGGTTGATGAGCTGTAGAACGAGGATGAGCGGGGCAGGTCGAATCACACGACTCACGCCTCACGTCTCACGTCTTACTATTTCTTTTTAAAATCATCAAGTATCTCCCTGAAATTTAATTTCCCTTTATTCCTTTTCATATGCTCAAGGAATATCATCCCTCGATGAATGCGGAGATCCGGATTTTTCACTTGTCCTACATAGTAAATAATATTCCTTTGCTTGCCCGGAGGTAATGCAAGAAAGAATTTATTGCCGGCTGTATCCTGATCCAGTAATTCTTTCAATTCTTCCGGAAAGGGCAACCCATATTCACTTTTATCTTTTTCAAGGCCGACATTTACTTTACTCCCTTCTTTCAGCTTCAGCTGGTCCCTGAGTTTTTTATTGATATTGATAAAGTATACGCCATCACCGGCAGGCATGACCGCACATTGAACAGTGACCAAATCATTGAGAGTACATATCACCCGTTTATCACCCTGCTCCAGAAAATGCATAGCGATAGGATTCGGTACTTTGATGTGATATGTCCAAAGCTTTGTATTAAAATTCTCCAGCTTTGCAGTAAATTCCATGCTTTAAATGATTTTAGAATAAAGATAACAGCTATATAAGAATTGACGATTTACGAATGACGATTTACGAGTGGATATATTTTCGGTATCATATGACAACGTCGTACCTTAACCTTATGAATACTTAAAAGTGTACCTGAATAATAGAGTTAAAATGAACAATGTCAACTATTTTTTATTTTTTACTCGTTACTCGTTAATTATAAATTGTAAATTATGAAATCACTATCATGGTCAGGCGTCTACTCGGCTGTCACTTCTAAGTTTGACGCGGATGGCCAACTTGCTCTTGAAGCATTCCTCGATAGCCTCAGAATTCAGGTCGATGCAGAGATCAATGCCATCATCATTGGTGGCTCACTCGGTGAAAGCAGCACCATCAGTCACGACGAACGAATAGAAATGCTGTACGCAGCTCGATCCGAATTCAGACAGAAAATTCCTCTTCTGATTAACATAGCAGAAGGTTCGACACACAATGCCGTCACGCTGGCTATGCGTGCAGAAGATTCAGGTGCTGATGGACTCATGGTATTACCTCCGATGATGTATAAAGCTACAGATGCAGAAGTTGTTGATTTCTTCGCTGATGTGGCGACAAGCACAAGCTTACCTATCCTGGTGTATAATAATCCGGTAGATTATAAAATTGAAATCACACCATTGATGTTTGAAATGTTACTTAAACATGAGACGATACAAGCCGTTAAGGAAAGCACAAGAGACACAGCCAATATCACGAGGTTGCGAAATTGGTTCGGTGACAGATTGAAAATTTTGACAGGCGTCGATACGATTGCTGCGGAATCCATCATCATGGGCGCTGATGGATGGGTAGCGGGACTTGTCAATGCTTTTCCTGCTGAAACAGTAGCTATATTCAGATTGATCAAAGCAGGTCAGTTGGAGAGAGCAATAGAAATCAATAAATGGTTCCTCCCTCTGTTCGAACTTGATATCAGTCCTCAACTTGTTCAGAATATCAAACTTGCAGAAAGTATCGTCGGAACAGGAACAGAATATGTGCGTTTGCCCAGAAAGATGCTGAGCGGAACGCATCGCGATCGCGTCGTGACGATAGTTGAAGATGCAATTGCCAATCGTCCGAACCTTACCGGCTATTTAGATTTATAAGATGCAAATATGATCACACAAAATATTATTGGATTTGAATTGTCCGCCATTTCAGCGAAAGAAATATTTGCTATTGATCCTGCCCATCAAAGCAATTTACCCGGCGCCTTTTCTCCAGCTACTCAAGCTGAGGTGGATATGGCACTTGAAAAAGCACAATCGGCATGGCGCATTTTCAGAAATATTGAATCAAAAAAGAAAGCCCTTTTTCTTACAGCTATCGAAGCAGGGATTGAAAATCTTGGTGACACTTTGGTGAGGAGAATGATGGATGAAACCGGGTACACAGAGGCAAGAGTTTTGGTTGAACGGCGGCGGACATGCGCTCAACTAAGAATGTATGCGGAGATTGTAGAAAATGAAGCCTGGAGAGATATTACAATTGATGAAGCATTGCCTGAAAGGACACCAGTACACCGACCTGATCTGAGGAAAATGAATGTAGCTATTGGTCCTGTGATCGTTTTTGCTGCAAGTAATTTTCCATTGGCCTATTCTACAGCAGGAGGTGATACGACTTCAGCACTCGCTGCAGGTTGTCCTGTCATCGTCAAGGCGCATGAATCACATCTGGGCACAAATGCATTAGTGGCAGAAGTCATCATGAATGCAGCCAAAAGTACCGGCATGCCTGATGGCGTTTTTTCATCACTCAATGGAGACGGAATGGAGACTGGCCAGCATCTCGTCATGCATCCTTTGACTGCAGGCGTTGGTTTCACGGGCTCGCTAAAAGGAGGAAGATCGTTATTTGATCTTGGCAACAAACGTGAAAGACCCATACCTGTTTTTGCAGAAATGGGAAGTACAAATCCTGTTTTTTTATTACCTCAAAAAGTGGCTCAGGATGCCAAAAAGATTGCAACTCAATTAATGGAATCAATTACAAATTCAGCAGGTCAGTTTTGTACGAAACCAGGTATCCTTGTAGCGATCGATAATGAGGAAACGCAGCAACTCATTTCTTTGCTCGGAGAATTATTGATATTTATTCCGCCGGCAGTTATGCTCAATGAAAATATTGCCCATAATTTTCATAAAGGTGTTGCTAAAATAAAGTCCATATCCTCCGTCCTATTATCGCAACCACCAATAGATGATGAAATTCTGAGTGCCCCTATACTTGCAACTGTCGATGCGGATATCTTCCTTGCAAATCCTCAATTACATCAGGAAGTATTTGGTCCTTTTTCGCTTATGGTCCTTTGCCATGATTTTTCACAAATGATGGATGTGGCTCAGTCTCTTGATGGTCAGCTCACCGCTACAGTATATGCGGCACAGGATGAACTCTTATTTGCGCATCAATTGACAGATGTCCTTATCGAAAAGGCGGGCCGCATTATTTTTAATGGTGTCCCCACAGGTGTTGAAGTATCTTCAGCTATGACACATGGAGGTCCATATCCTGCAAGCACTGACAGTCGATATACAGCAGTCGGTCATCATGCGATCCGTAGATGGTTGAGGCCGGTCACATTTCAGAATTTTCCAATTGAATTATGGTTTGAATTGAAAGACAATACAAAATGATAAATCAAATCATAGAGATAGTAATGTTTACCCAATCCTTAGAACATTCTAATAACTATTTGAAATGAAATTATAGATATTTAGCGACAAGGTTTTATCTATGCATCATTATTGAGCATCAAACCCAAATGAAAAACATGAAACATCAGACTATTTACAAACTACTCGCAGGAATCTTATTCTTTACCTGCACATTGACGACAAGCCTCAAAGCCCAGGCAGATATGGATTCTACAATGATGGCAGGTCCGATTCAGATCGACAGACCTGATCAATCTGAAGGGGCTACTACATTGACTAAAGGTTATTTCCAGATGGAAAATGGATTTTCAATACAAGACATCAAGCCGGGTTTCATCTACACGTATCCTTCTACCTTATGGAAGGTGGGTGTCAGTAAGACTTTCGAATTGAGGGTGTTGACAGAATACATCAATATTACACATGAAGGCTTTCCTGACAATGATGGACTATTGCCAGTCAAGGTGGGATTCAAATCAAAATTGTTTGATCAGAAAGGCTTGATACCTGATGCCACCGTACTGGGATTTATTTCTTTACCCGGTATTGCTTCCAGGCAATTTCAAACGACCTACTTTGCACCATCCATGACACTGGCATTTCAAAATGATATCACAGATATGTTTTTTGTTTCCTATAATGTCGGCGCCCGATGGAATGGGGAAGATGCAAGGCCTAATTTCCTATACACTTTTGAAGTAGGTGCCAATATCTTTCATGGACTGGGAGCTTACATTGAAGCCTATGGCGATGTGCCTCAACAACGCGAAGTTGATTTTCAGCACAGACTTGATGGTGGACTCACATATCTGATCTCTAATGATGTCGTAGTAGATGTATCCGGTGGCATCGGCCTCAGTGACAATGCACCAGAGCGTTATGTTGCCGTCGGACTCTCTTATAGGTTCAAGATGTAAGAGAGTGAGAGAAGTGAGAGAAGTGAGAGAAGTGAGAGAAGTGAGAGAAGTAAGAGAGTAAGAAAGTAAGAGAGTAAGCGAGTAGGAGAGAAGAATTAATCTTTTAGCTCAGTTGGTGGTGTGCAAAGCGTTCCGAAGTAAGCGGCATCTCTGCAACTCCGTATGGGAGATATATTTTCGGACGGAGTATAGTTGAGTATTAGGTATACAAATTATAGTTAATAAGTAATTGTTTTTACTCACGACTCACGACTCACGACTCACGACTCACGTTTATTTCACTATTCACAATTCACAATTCACTATTCACAATTCACAAAATGAGGAAATTTTTCTATCTCGGCATCCTTGGTTTGATCCTTTTCGAAATAGCTAATGTCTACTTCATCATGCCTATCCCGGGTAGTCAGGAGATGAACAGTATTTCATTAGCCTATTTTCTTCATTCTCATCAATGGCTGTTCCGTATTGGTTTTGGCCTGATCATTCTTGCCGGATTAAGATCATCATGGGACGGATCAAAAATTCTTGTATTGCTTTCTTTCGCAGTCATCGGCGTAGTCGCCTACATGGTCAATTATAAAATGGTAGCTGACCATATGTTTTATCAACCAAAACAACTAAGGCTCATGAACGCCGCAGAAAATAAAGTTGATCAGGACAAACTCATCCTTGGTGTTGAATACAATAATGAATCAAAGGCGTATCCAATTCAATTTCTCGGATTTCATCATCAGGTCCGGGACTCGATAGGAGGCAAACCCATCATGGTGACTTATTGTACTGTATGTCGCACAGGTCGTGTATTCGAGCCATTGGTTAATGGAAAAGAAGAATCGTTCAGGCTTGTGGGCATGGATCATTTCAATGCCATGTTCGAAGACAAGTCAACAAAAAGCTGGTGGCGACAGGAGAATGGGGAAGCAGTAGCAGGCGAATTAGAAGGACAAGCATTGCCTGAATTTCCATCATCTCAATCAACACTTGGCAATTGGTTGAAACTTCATCCTAATAGTCTGATCATGCAGCCTGATTCTTCATTTCAATCCGAATATGATTCTCTCGCGAATTATGAAGGTGGCCAAAGACCCGGAAAACTCACCAGACGTGACACCCTTTATTGGCAACCTAAATCATGGGTAGCAGGTCTCACAGTGGATAATGTAAGCAAGGCCTATGATTGGAATGAGCTTATAAAAAATCAGATCATCAATGATCAAATTTCTGCGCAACCAATCGTAGTATTTCTGGCTGACGACCACAAAAGTTTATTCGCATACAAAAGAAATGCTGTGGATCAGAAATTCTCAATCAGAAATGATACACTTTCAGACGGAGCTGTTCAGTACAATTTATCGGGACACCCATATCAAGACTCAATCAAAAACCTTGAGCCTTTACAGATTTACCAGGAGTACTGGCATAGCTGGAAACAATTCCACCCGGAGACATTACATTAATCGTGGCACGAGTACTGGTGTGCCACGAGGTCCTAACGTGCTGATTTTCAATGACCAGAACATGGTTTTGGGGACACAAAATAGGGCCAAATTTGGAGTGTTTATGCCAGAAGCGGATACACATTCTAATGATATTCTAATCTCAAATTGAAAGTCCTCCGCTGTTTCAGGGATATCTTTGCACATTAAATTCTAATGATGAAGCACTTCATTCTCAGCATATTACTAATCCTTCCTTTTACAATAGTTGCTCAAAATGCTTTGGATACAATTCCATCCAAGACATTAGACAACATCATTATCAAAAGCTATCGTGTTGCAGACCTGCCCACACAGCTCCATGACGTTCACGACACCTACCTCATCGGTGGGCGTAAGTCAGAAGTTTTGCCGGTATCGGAACTTTCAGTAAACATAGCTGAGAAAACCGGCCGGCAAATCTTCGCTAAAATACCCGGTGCCTTTATTTATGATATGGATGGCTCAGGTAACCAGGTCAACATCGCTACACGCGGCTTAGATCCTCACCGCAGTTGGGAATTCAATGTGCGACAGAATGGAGTGATGATCAACACAGATATCTACGGGTATCCTGCCAGCCATTACAGTCCTCCGATGGAAGCCATAAAGAATATTGAAATTATCAGAGGCACAGCCTCACTTCAATACGGCGCTGAATTCGGCGGCATGATCAATTATGTCACAAAGACACCAGATACCTCAAAAACAATTTCATTCGAAAATCTGACATCAGCAGGTTCATTCGGATTGTTCAGCACATTTAATTCATTCGGAGGGAAAGTGGGCAGGCTTACGTATTACACTTATTATCATCATCGCGTTTCGGATGGCTATAGGGACAATTCACGTTCCAATGCACAAGCCCAATTTGTAAGCCTGAAATATGATTTTTCAGATAAGCTAAGCCTCAGAGCAGAATTTGGAAGGAGTCAATACAAGTATCAGATTCCCGGCCCGCTTACAGATAGCATGTTCTATGCTAACCCCCGTCAGTCGACACGAAGCAGAAATTTTTACAGTCCCGATATCTATGTTCCTTCATTGACACTGAATTGGAATATTAATGCAAGTACGATTTTACAATGGGTAGCATCAGGAGTATTTGGCAGTCGCAGTAGTGTTGAATTTGAAGGCTTTGCGGATAAAGCCGATGTCATTGATCCAGTGACTTTACAATACAAACCACGTGCTGTCAACATCGATAAATACAACTCGAGAACTTCCGAAGTAAGGATCATCCATCATTACCAAATAGGTAATCTGAAAAGTGTTGTTTCTACAGGGCTGATGTATATGAACAATAACATGCATCGTCTTCAGCAAGGGAAAGGAACGACTAGTAGTGATTATGATCTGAGTATCACCGGTGACTGGGGAAGGGATCTTTTTTACAAGAGTAGGAATATTGCATTCTCGATTGAAAACATGTTTTACCTCACACCTTCATTTACAGTTTCACCTGGATTCCGTTATGATCGCGGTAAGACAGATATGATCGGTCACATATCATATCTTGATCCCGCCGATATTCCCAATCGGATTGATCACAATATTCCTGCATTTGGTATCAACGCTCAATATCGTTTCAAATCAACTGCAAGAATTTACGGTGGCATCTCCCAGGCATATCGGCCTGTCCTGTTTAAAGATATTATTCCGGGTTCTACACTAGAGAGAGCTAATAAAGATCTGAAAGATGCATTCGGATATAATGCTGAACTGGGGGTCAATGGAAGAATGGGGGACTGGATGAAATATGATGTCACGATATTCAGAGTGCTATATCAAAACAGGTTAGGCAATCTTTTATTGACAGACAATAATATAAATTATATCTACAAAACAAATATCGGTGACAGCCATACCAATGGTGTAGAATTTTATGGAGAGGTTATGCCGGTGCGATCCCGCACTACATATATTTCCATTTTCACATCCACATCCTATATGAAAGCTATATATAAGAACGCCACTTTAGCGGTTGGCTCTGAAAACAGGGACATCAGTGGAAACGAAGTAGAAAGCGTCCCACGCTGGATTAGCCGAAATGGTTTAAACATTAACTTCAAATCGTTGAGGACAACATTGCAATACAGCTATGTAGACAAATCATTTGCTGACCCGACTAACCAGGAAATACCCACTGCAAACGGAGCAAAAGGATTGGTGCCCGCTTATGGCATCTGGGATTTTAATATGTCCATAATGTTTGCATCAAGATTCGTATTGAAGGGCAGCGTTAATAATGTAGCGGATAAACAATATTTCACAAAAAGACCGTTATTCTATCCGGGCCCAGGCGTCTGGAGCTCAGATGGAAGAAGCATCGTCATTTCACTCGGCGTCAAAATTTAGCATCAGGTTATTGCATAGTACCCCGCCAATGTGTAGTTCACTCCTGTGAACGCACATTGGCTTTTTATTTCGACTACATTTGCCTTACAGATGAGAAATGTTTTCGAATGTATTGACGCCCACACCTGTGGTAATCCTGTCCGGGTGGTCAAAGCAGGTAAGCCACAATTGACAGGTGATTCCATTCACGAAAAGCGCCTCCACTTTCTTCGTGAATTCGACTGGATCAGGACAGGATTGATGTTTGAGCCCCGTGGTCATGATATGATGAGCGGCAGTTTTCTCTATCCCCCGCAAAATCCGGTTCATGATGCTGCTGTTTTATTTATCGAGACCAGCGGTTGTCTTCCTATGTGTGGTCATGGTGCAATCGGTACCGTCACCATTGCGATTGAAGAGAAATTAATCATTCCCAAAATTCCCGGTCAATTGATCCTTGAAGTTCCCGCAGGAATTATTCATGTTTCCTATAAAGAAGTGAATCATAAAGTGAAATCAGTTAAACTCACTAATATTCCTTCTTATCTCGCGGCATCGGATCTGAAAGCAACATGCCCTGAGCTCGGCGAATTGAATGTTGATGTTGCGTATGGTGGAAATTTTTATGCGATCGTTGATGAGCAACATAATTTCCCTGGATTAGAAC
>JBDUAU010000432.1:0-8722 GCA_040004485.1 Saprospiraceae bacterium | reverse complement strand
TGTCAGTTGGACTCGAAGACCCGTACTGATCGAACTGCGTCCATGAGATATAGATATTATTATTCGACCTGTCAATAGCACACCATTGTTTGTCCTGTGCTTTTGTATCATTCAGCCCTGTATACGTTCCATCCGTCCAGGATTGTCCATTATCATTTGTCTTCTGGCAAACTATCCGATCGATCCAGTGACCATCAGAAGGATTTGACAAATGAAAGAAATAAAAATTTCCTGCCGTATCCACTGATATGGTCGGATCTCCCCACACGCCAAAAGATGAACTGAGATCATGTTTTGTCCAGGTATACCCTGTATCAATGCTGATATAATAATTATTGAGATTTGACCCACCGATCAACACATTCGGTTGATTAGGATCAATCATGATCGAAGGCTCATTCGGAAAGTCCTCATTGCTGATCATCACATTCTGCGCAGCAAGACGTTGGGTGATAAGTATAAAAAAAATAATGTATTTCATAGTTTTTACTGACGACAGACCATTGACCACAGACGACAGACTACAGACCATTGACCACAGACCACAGACCACAGACCATTGATTAATCTAACACCGATTACTTTGTCACCAGATCACTTGATCACTCGATCACTCGATCACCGAATGACCACCATCCTCTGCACCGCAACAAATCCATTGCTCTGGAGCTGGCAAATGACGATACCAGCTTGTATTCCCAGATCAACATTCGAAATCTCCACTTTATTCATGCCCCTTTCATAGGACCCTTTGATTTCTTTTAGCAGATGTCCTGACAAGTCAACGATTCTGATGGAAGCATCACCGGCATTTTCAAGATGGAATCGGACTTGTGTATTTGAAGAGAAAGGATTTGGTTCGTTTTGGTAAAGTATATTTTCACCAACTGGATTTTCATTTTTTAATACATCAAAGTCCAAATGAATAGCTTGTAATTCTTCTCCCAGATAGGCTTCAGCATGTAATCCCGATTGATCCAGTTCTACCATTTCTGATAAATTTCCTGAGTGATGTGGTATAGCTATGATGCTAAATAATACTTCATCACTTCCTAAACTGATATTTTTGTAACCATTCCAACTCAAATTGAGTAAACCTTGTGGTGTAATATTGAAATTTTCATTTCCAATTTCCAGCTTGCCACTATGTACTTCTCTGACATCTATATCATTTAAGTTAAGAGCGACTTGAAATCCTACGACATCTGTAAAATTATCAGATGTAATATCGATTTGAACAGGCACTCCTGATGTAAGTGTTTGATCTTTGATATTAAATTTCAATGTTTTATTGTCTCTCACACTGATCCCATTGTCAAGCAAATTGGTCTTTGCATCACCATTGACATCGCCGATTTTCACACCTACAAAATTGGCATCCCTGATGTCTTTTTCAAGGGATTCTATTTCAATGGTCTCTTTAAAGCCCCATGGATAAGTGCTTACCAGATTGGGATCAGCATTTCCAAATCTCCAGCTTGTGTTGCGCGGAAGTTCAGCGTATTTACCTAAAATAAGTTTTCTCAATTCCAATATATCCATCACACTCACTGTATTACTCTTGTTGGCATCAGCAGCAATCATCTGGTATGGAGATTCAAGTTTTTTGATACCCAGCAGGTGTTTTTGAATCGTGATCAGGTCACGGGTACTGACACCATTTAGAAAATCTGTGTTTTTGTAACCACTTAGGGAATAGTGCTGACCCGGTTCATTATCATCAAAGGTGTATTGTCCATATTCATTTGTCAATACGTCCACACCGGTCTGAAAAGCCGGATCTTCAGTACGCTCTATCACCACATCATTGACAGCACGTCCGTCTTGCGTATTCACTAACCCACTGATGATAGGTGTGAAATTGAACGGCACACAGCTCGCTGTGATATTAATTTCATCAAGATCCCACGCAGCAACCACAGCACCATTCCCTGTCAGGCAATAAGGTAATAACTCAAATCTAAAAACAGCAGGTCCGTCTGTAACAAAAAGAATGTCATCAGTAAAATCATATGACTCCTGTGTCCAGGCATTGGTGGTGGTTATATTTTCTTTCCGATAGATTTCTGTCCCGTTTTTCAGGATGCGTATTCCATATAAGGTCGGAAAATTATTTGGTCCTGAATTTCCACTTAGCCAGTTGAACGTCACAGGTGCCTGTTCAAAAAATGTCAAACCTGTCAATTGCACTGCTGTATCATGAGCAGGTGTAATCGTTACTTCAAATACAACTGACCTTTCATTTCCAGGATCATAAGTGCAGGTATCAAGGGAGCTCACACACATTGCTACAGAATTATTCACACCATTTGTACAAGAGTGTTTATTGTTTGCCGGAGGATCACGATGTAATATACTGGCTGTCACAGACGCGCACGACAAAGGCTCAGGATACAAGGGTGTGAATTCAGAATAATCCATATCCGTTCCATCACCATTATTGTGAGAGACGCAAGCATTCAGGTTATAATGAATAGCCGTTTGCAAAACTCTCACTCTTATGGTCAGTATGCTATCGCAACCTTTCGAAGATGTTAATTCCTGTATGTACTCCCCGGACTCCGTATAGGTTTCACCATTGATATGCACTGCCTGTCCGTATAGGATCAATGTATCAATTGAAGACGTGAGAGGTGGATCTACGGTGACAAGATATTCACATGAAGTCTGACATGTATCACCAAATCCTGTCAGCCATTGTATAACGGTGCTATATGTACCACCAGCGTTGATCGTAATTTCACTACCTGTATTTGATCCGACGATGCCCGGTCCTGCCCATGTTGTGCTGATGATTTCGCCACCAGGTGCATTGGCAGGAATAACTTCAGGCTTTGATATAAGGTCTGATGTTCCTCCCTGGCATAGATGTGTCGGACCTTCAATACCACATGCATAATAAGCCGGCAGCTCAAATACATCCTGCCTGATGAGGCGTTGTGAAAACCACCAGGAATTAATTGTATTCAGATTGCCAAAACCTACATTGGTGCCTGCATTATAATTTGTCCATCGGTGACATGGATTGACACAACCTGTTATCTGTACTTGCGGTTCACCACTACCTGATGGTTGTGTAATATTCGAATCATCATAATGGAGTAATGGAATACTTGCCGGAGGACGAACAGCCTGGATCATAAAACCTTGTGTCATCAATTCAGCATCATATATCGGGAAATGATAGATGCCTTGTGCATATGAGATGATGACAGGTATCGTCGTCGATGTTTGTTCAAATACAGAATTTCCAAGACCATCTAAGCCATTCCAATCTATACATGTAGGTATACCGACTTCATCTTCAGTCACAGTATGAGATATGATAATATCTTTCGTGCCTGGCGTATAAACGCTATCCGGACCATCAAAATCTAAAAGCAGATCGATCTGGCCAACCTTTGTGGTTGTAAATTTTATACAATATTCTTCTGCATTACACCGACTGACACCAAGTAGATTTATTTCACCGACAATAGCTGTTTTGCAAATTTCAATAGGATCATTCAGAAAAATAGAATATTCAGATTGTGTTGTATTCATGTTTTCAACACTCTTTCGATCTTCACTTACATCCCCGCTATTCTGAGTGCCAAAACTATTGAAAGCCACATTGAATGCTGCAGGACGGAAACCTGCGCCATTGAAATCAATTCTGGTGATAAAAGCAGCATCAGCATCATCCGGATCCGGAGCACATACATAAAATGCACCATCAAAAGGCCTGTTGGGAAATCCAAAGTCATTGATGGCGAAAAAAGACCAGTTGTAAGACCAGATCCTGCCTTTTTTCTCTGCGGTAGGTATCGCGGAACAATCGGCTACAGAAATATCCCAGAAGTCAATAAGAAAATCTGTGGAACTCTCATTTTGAAATTCAATATAATAATCACCTGCACCTGTCCAGCCCTGAGAATTGAGATCGGATGACGCCACGAAAATTCCATCATAACCTCCGGCTCCATGTAGTTGTGTTGGACCCGTAAAAGCACTTGACCAATCCAATATATTTTCATCCCCCGGATTAATGGCGACAGGTCCGAAGACGACATTCCCATTTGGATCTTTTATCCTGTACTCATAGCTGATATGCGTCGGATTGGGTGTAGTCTGGTTAGGATGTCCAAAGCTGAAACCAAGGTAAAGGCACTCCTTTGTGGGGTCGATGATATGGATATACAACCGGCTATGCGGGTCGGGATTCGTATAAGAAGCGAAGTTATTATAGGCATCATGATTGATGTGAAGTGCCGCTATATCGGTCGTGTTGTTTCCATTGACCACAATTGCTCCATTAGGGGCCACTTCATGAGTTCCTTCAGCCAGGACCGTATGGATGCTCAAAACTGAAAACGCTAATACCAGGGGAAGAAATCGCATAGTGAATTATATTTTGCTTTGAATTTGATCAAAAATAGCAAAAAGATGAATATGATAAAATTCAATATGAGATTACTTCTTAATCTGTTGGAGACGAGGGTATTATCGGTTCCAATCTTAGTGATATTTCTTCAGACACTATAATATTGGTCGGTTAAAAAAAGGTAATCGCCATGGCCACTAGTTTAGGCAATGGGGAATGGTCAGGAAGTTAAAAATATTGACATTCAGGAAGGGTGATTATCACCTATTTCCTTTTGCCTAAACTCGTCGCTGAGGCCTATGACTTTAGACTATGTTTACTGTGTTATCTGCCGTTGAAATAATTTAGAATTAATGATGAAAGTATCTCAACATCATTCATCTCAAATGGATGTTTAAAGCCGGGAATGACCATCAGGTCTGCATTCTGCAATAAGTCTGCGACAGCCTGTGATTCTTCGATGGTGACCATCTTATCTTCTGCTCCGATACAAATCAAAGATTGTTGAGCTATTGCGGCAAAATCGGAGGGTTTCATTGCCGTGCCATTTCCCAGTGAGGTCATCATCGCCGCCGTCTTTCGCATGATTGATTTCCAATCATTGGGTAGATGACGTTGACGAAGGTCTTCTGCAAATTTTGGAATCTTCTCTTCGATGATTTCGGGGATCAGCATTTTAATTTCTTTTTCAGCAGATTCTTTGTTCCAATTAAATTTAGTGCCAAGCGTCATAATTTTATTTACGCAGTTGGGATGTTCTTTGGCCAATTTTAAAGCCACATAACCACCCATGCTGTAACCGAAAATATTAACTTTATCAAGGTTGTATTCATCCATAAAAAACAAAGTGTCTTCCATAAATAATTTCATGGAAAACTCAGCGGCCATCTGACTATAGCCATGTCCTGAAAAATTGAAATCGTAAACATCAAATTGAGGAATTAGCTTGTGTTTTAATTCTGCAAATTGATCTTTAGTCCCTAAAGCGCCGTGTAGAAGAAGAAGGTTTGGTTTCATGAATGAAATGTATACAAACCAATTTAAAAAACATTTACCATTTAATCAGTTCCATCGGAGCAAATGATCTGTAACTCCATCGGGGCGAAATATTTATTTTTTCTCCAGCGCCCTGTTTCTGATAAAATAAAATATGGAGATCAACAGAAATAATCCTCCAAGAACAGCGACTAATGAAGATCCCGCAGGAAAATCGTAATGGAACGAAACAAATAACCCGAAATAGGCCCCCAGTAAGCTAATGATCACCGCAAAAATGGTAACACGGAGATTATTCTTTGCCAGCATGATCGCTCCTACAGCAGGTATGATGAGAAATGAAAATACCGGAATAACACCGCTTGTACGGACAGCAAATACAATAGCAAGCCCGATGGAAATATAAAAGATGAAATTCCAAAATTTGAATAATTTATTTTTTCGGAATGCAATAGCTTCTGTATTCGTCTCATCATCCTCAAAACTTTCTGTAAGGAGATAAAACTTTTTGTAAAAGATAAAATGGACCAATCCGATAGCTCCGAATATAATACCGATGAGCCTTATCTGAGACCAATCAACAGAAAGAATATTTCCAAACAATACTTCCTGGATATCTGAATCTCCATGCGGTGTTTTAGAAATTAACATCACCGTAGCTGCAGAAGCTACTGCATAAATAATCCCGATGATCGCTTCGACTTTCAAACGCTTATCCCGGATATTGATCAGTGACATCAGCAGTGCACCCGTAAGTGCAAAGACGATAGGAATTATAGTTTTACCGTAACCCATATAATCTGACACAGCCACACCGAGGGAAGAAATCTGTCCGAGCGCCAGGTCAACAAAAACAATTCCTCTTCCCACGACATGCACACCCAGGTAGGAAAGCACGATGCCAATAATGATACTGACGACGAATGCCTGCACGATGAAATCCAACTGAAACATTTCTAGCATGAGAAGAGATTTGAAAGGGTGAAAGGTTTAAAGGTTCAATCGGTTAAAGGGTTAATTGTTTTAGAGGAATAGTTGATTAAGTAATTGAGTGTTTTATTCTTTGACCTTTTAACCGCTAATGACGCAGAAATTTATGTAAATTCATTTTCACTGATGTTCAAAATTGTTTTGAAGTTTATCTCGAACAATTTTGCGTTAATCATTTTAAATAAATCTCTGCGTAATCTGCGTTCTGCTTACATGGTGATCACAATGAGCCTGACAATAGCCTGATGTTATAATCAAATAAGTCATAATAGTTTTTGATCGAATCAAATGCTCCCACAGACGTGGCCAGCACCAATGTTTTAGCACCGGTTTGCTTAGTCACTACATCTGAAGAAGAAGCAGTGAAATAAGGAGATGTGATGATTACTTTGATGTTATTATCCTTTACTTCCTTGATGATTTTGACAAGCTGCGATGGAGTAGGCGGAATACCGGGTTTCGGCTCCATAAAATCTACAATCTGTAGCCCGAACCGGTTTTCGAAATAGCACCATTCATTGTGATAAGCGATTACTTTTGCTCCTCTGAATCCGGCCATTGCTGACGTCCATGCTTTCAGTCTGAGATCAATCTGATCATCAAATTTCTTCAGGTTGGCTTCGAATGTCGATTTGTTTTCAGGAGAAATCTTTTCAAGACCATTGCAAATATTGCGTGCGATTATTTTTCCATTCAAAGGATCAAGCCAATAGTGTGGATTACCAAACGCATGGATATCCCCCTCAGCCCGGTTGATCGAGGACGGAATCTGCATCAGAGATACACCGACTGAAGCATCCACATATCCATTGCTTCCTTTTTGAATTTTTGTATTTCTCGAACTTGATAGCAATGAAGGGGACCAACCACTTTCAAGATCAAGCCCAAGGGTCACATACATATCCGCACTCGAAAGCCTGATGATATAACTCGGCTTCGGATCCACGAAATGCGGATTCTGATATCCGGTAGCGATTGCAAACACTTCGACCTTGTCACCGCCGATTAATTCAGTAATACTTCGTGTATCCTGTGTCGTCGTCACTACATGAATGACTCCAGCCGACATCAACTGGATAAAGAAGGTGTATATAAAAACAGTCAGTATTAATTTCATGATTATTAATTTTTCAGATTTATTTTTAGTTCTATACTCGTTACTCTATACTCATTACTCTATACTCATTACTCTATACTCATTACTCTATACTCAATACTCTATACTCATTACTCTATACTCATTACTCTATACTCATTACTCTATACTCGTTACTCTATACTCGTTACTCTATACTCGTTACTCGTTACTCGTTATTCGTTACTCGTTACTCTTCACTAATACATATGAGCTCCGTGTGATCCGATGACAAAAATCCACCGTAGTAATACCTGTGAGAAATTCTTCTCGTTATTGTTTTCTGCTAATGTCTCATTTGTAGATGTATATTTTACCTGTGCCTCTATTTTCTGAAATTCCGTTGCATACCAGCCAAGTGTAGCAGAACCTGATTGTTGTACAAAAGAATTAGAATAAGGCGTATTGGAGTAATCATATCGTCCGACCAGGAAAAGCCTTTTGGCCACCTGAATATTAAGCATTGAGTAGTACCCCAATGCATTCACAGTACTGCTGTCGAGTTTTGCGTGGCTATAATAGAATTCATTTTGAAAGGTGACTGATTTATAGGTATTGAATTGAACAGGTTTCCATTTGTAGGTGAGATCCAGAGCCAGGATATTTGTGATTCTGCCGGAATGATTTTCTCCATTGATTCCCGTAAGTCCAAATTCAAGAGTTGCATTGGGCGTGAGGTCCCAGAAATTTTTCAGGTGTGCGAGATAGAGGTAATTATTTTTCTTACTTCGTTGGAAACTTGGACTCTCCGCCACGTTAGTTGCCTCAATAGTCAATTCCTGAAAGAATGATTTATTTGGCAACAGCCAGCTCAGGGACAAGCCATCACCTTTCAATCCTTCTTCACCGAAAAAATTGACATACGCATCCGGTACATCCACGAAAGGCAATGCATGTGTATGCACCGGGTTGACACGGCCTACATCTTCTTTGAATCTTCCTGCTTTCAACTGGAGATGGGCTGGCAATGATAGTGTGGTGAGATATCCTTCTTCTATTTCACTCGTAAACTCTCCTGTCGAAGCATCCTCACCCACGGAATAAAAGAAATTGGCCCTCGCATAGGGGTCAATCACGGATTCAAAAGAAAATTCAACTTCATGCAGTACCGCATCAAAATTGTGTTTTCCGAAACTCCGGTAAAGGCCCCTCATGTCACCGATGACACTCAGATTTGGATTCGCCGAAGCGCCAACTCGTGGCTGGGGAGGTGGTTCCTGTTGTTGCATTTCATTTTG
>JBDUAU010000101.1:0-8737 GCA_040004485.1 Saprospiraceae bacterium | reverse complement strand
AATGGCAACGGCAGTGATAAAAACTGAACAGGAGAGAATCCATTTTTTCAAAAAATATGAACGTTCATCACCCTTATTCCACAATACATATTTACCAAACAGCAAAAGAAGGCATAACAGAAATAAAGGAAAATGAGAATTGTGAACAATCGTGGCGTAAATACAGACCGGAATCAAAAACCACAAATGGGCCTTTTTTAAATCTGCAAAAAACAAAAGCGACAATGAAATCAGAAGTATAGAAGTGAAAATATCCGGCATGAGAAAACTTACAAAAAAGGAGTAGCCTGTAAAGCAACAAAGGACAAAGACAGAGAGCAGAAAATGAATCAGCCTGTTATGATACCTGCTGAAATAAAGAAAAAACAAATACATAACGATGGTCATCAATATTCCCTGGGCAATAATACTGAAGAACAAATTGTCCATCATATGTGTATGCCGTAAAAACCAGCCATAAAAAATCGGCCGGTCACGGGGTAGAGAATTTTCGATTCCTGATGCCAGGTAAGCGGCTGTATCCGGATAAGTGACCGGAAAATTGTTATACAAACCAGTCGATATGGAAAGCAATACGCCAGATAACAGGGTCAGAATGACAGTACTATACCTCTTAACCATACTGTTGTTTTTCGCCCTTTTTCATCATTGATATCTACTAAGATACTCATGAACTCAATGATACCACTATGACGTGAATCTTTCTGACAGATATAGCACCATATCCATCTGAAGAAGACAATGCCGGCAAAGGTAAAAAATGAATTTATCGTAAGCTATGCGAACGGAAAGTTAAAAAAAAACAACAGCCATTTGCTATGAACCGGCAATCAAACAGACAGTAGATTAAAAAATTGAGGGAACATCAGAATTCAAAAAATGCTGGAAAAAAAGAAACCTTAAACCAGGCCTACTTCTTGTTCAGCATGCTTACGCCGCCAATAAGACAAAGTGCCCCGGCACCAAGGATGATGAGAGCAGTTTCCTTCGCGCCTTTATCCTGAGCTGAAATTTTAATACCCAGAATATTTACTTCTCCTCCGCTGTTGTCCAGTTTATTGATACCTACGTAGCCAAGGAAAAGAGCTAAAATGATCAGGACAATACCTACTGATTTGTTCATGACAGATGGTTTTATTGAATGAATTGAAATTATCATGAATGGTAACACCGTAGCCTCTATTCTGTTCACATTTTACTGCTGATCAAACTTCTTCAGGTTTTCAGCCTTTCGCCTTTTAATGGCCAGCTGGCTTAGCACAATGACGATCAGCAATGAAGTAATGCCCTGCATCCATAGTCCACGAATATACACCATTTGAAGAAAGTAATCATAGTATCCATGCACCGTGACAGCCAAAAGCAAAGCCAATAAGCTGTATAGAAAAATCCTGTTCCTGAATAGTTTTGCTTCTCCTAAAAAATACCCCATGATTACTGCACACACAGCATTCAGAGGAACAGTAGTGAACATCCTGAGAATATCACAATTGTGACCGGAGGAGATCACATAAAAAACATTTTCTGCTGTCGCATATCCCATGCCCACCATGATCGCATACACAATACCATCAAAAGGCTGATTGAATGATTTGTAATAAAACGTAACCCCGCGAAGGAATAAAAACTTGCCTCCTTCCCCCAGCAGTCCAATAAAAACAAATGCACTGAGGATTTCATTCAATTCATCCTGATGGCTGACATACATAAAGTGATGGAGCAGATATCCTATGCCACGCGAAATAAAAAAACTTATAACGCCATAAATCACACTCATCAGGAGCAGCCCTGATGGCTCCGGCTCACGTAGATCTCTCAGGTAAAAGTAGACTGCAATAGCGAGGCCGGGGAGAATGGCGAGAAGCAGTAGGATTGACGTATTCATTTGAATGACAATATAAGGAAAAAGTCCAAGGGCACGCGGACCACGGACAACAGACAACTGACAACCGACCACTGACGATGGACAACGTGATGATAGACAAATATCGGGTGAAGAGCAAATCGAGTGCGATGCATGGATCCATGGTCATTGGTCTATCGTCTATGGTCTTTTAATCTATACACAGCAGACCATAGCCTATCGACTCTTTACCTATGGTCCGTGGTCTATTGTCCATCGTCCATTCTACATTTGCATTTTATCCCTACAGTCTTTAATTTTGACTTACTTCTACGTCACCAGTTATAACTAATCATATGTCATTCAAGTTTGAAAAACTTCAAATCTGGAATTTAGCCATGGATCTTGCCGAAGATATTCATGTCATCACCAGGAAATTCCCAAAAGAAGAAATGTTTAACCTTACTTCTCAATTCAAACGAGCCGGAGATTCTATTGCATTAAATATTTCTGAAGGCTCAATTGGTCAATCCAACAAGGAACAAAGGAAGTATCTTTCCTATTCAATCAGATCCATTGCGGAAAGTGTTTGTTGTATGCACAAGGCGATAAGGAGGGCCTATATTTCTAAAGCAGAGCTTACAGATTTATACCAAAAAGCTGAAGTCCTTTTTGTGAAGACAAATGCATTCAGAAATACGCTTATAATACCCGGGGAAAATAGAAACGGCGGACGATAGACAATGGACAAAGGACCTCGGACGGCAGACAACGGACAACGGACCAGGACGATAGACCATGGACCACAGACGGCAGACAATGGACAACTGACCACGGACAAGGGATATTGGACCACGGACAATTGATAATGGACAATTGATAAGGGACAATTGACAATTGACGACTAAGGAGTGATGTGTAATGAGGAAAGAGAATATAACGAATAGTTGTACACTGTACAAATCTATGGTCTATCGTCTAAAGCCAGTCGTCAGTGGTCCATGGTCTGCCGTCCATTGTCCGCGGTCCATTTTCTATCGTCTCTTGTCCTTCACGATATACAAATCCATCGCTATTTTTTCGATCAATCCTTTGGGAAGAATCTCAGCCATTTTTGCACCTACATAGTTGAGAACACCGGGTACGATTTCAGCTTTATCTGCAAACATTCCATTGATGCCTGCTTTCGCTACAGACTCAGGTTGAACGCTGAATTTTTCAGCCTTTTCTTTGATTGCACCCATGTTGGCCCTGTCAACAAAACCGGTGGAGGTAGGTCCGGGACTAAGGCATGTAGCAGAGACGTTGGTTCCTTTCAATTCTTTTCTCAGACCACGCGTAAAGACAAGCACAAATGCTTTTGAAGCAGCATAATTTGCAAGCGTCCCTACTGCCTGGTAAGCAGAAGTACTGGAAACATTCATGATATAAGCGCGCTTGTTTTTTTGCAGCATTGGCAACAAAACCTTACACATATCTGAGAGCGTAAACATATTCAAACGCATCATCTGATTGATTTCTTCACGGGTAAGGATCTGCATTTTGCCCCACACGGCATAACCTGCGTTATTGATGAGAATATCTATTGCGTAATTTTTTTCGACAAGCCAGTCGCTGACTTTGAGTGCCACATCAGGCAGTGAAAGATCAATAGCCAGGTAATCCGCATTGACACCAAATACACGGCGCAATTCTTCAGCATTTTTTCTGAGCTGATCACCGGATCTTGCGATAAGAAGAACATCATGTTTGCGAGAGGCAAGTTCCCTTGCCATGGCCCAGCCGATTCCTCCGCTGGCGCCGGTGATCAATGCGTAAGCCATTTTACTTGTTTGTCACAGCCATGAATCGCTGATAAAGCAGCGGTTTGCTGTTCTTCGTACGGGGCTCGAATTTTCCGCAGATGATCGGAATATACATCACACGTCTGCGGCTTTTTTCGCCTACAAATGGTGACTGTGCTACCCTATGCCATAAGCGTCCATCATGCACAGTGAGGTCACCGGGCTCTACGGATAAGCCAACTTCATCCTTGTCAGCCTTATAATTAAGATAATAGACCTTTCTGAACAGAAGTGTGAATACACCTTTATTATGTGTACCCGGCAACAAACGCAGGCCACCATTAGCAGGTGTCGAAGTATCAAGATGCAAACCAAGATTAAGCATCGGCATTACCTTATTGCCATAGAAAATATCACGGAGAACATCCGTATGCCAGGCCAACTGACTATAATTGCTGTCGGTCGTATTCACATAATGGTTGAATACCAGGCCGTCTTTTTCATTTTCACCGAGTCTGGAATCTGCGGCACCATTAAGCTCAAAAAGTGCTTTAAGTCTGGGCTCTCCGAGGAATTCCTGAAAAATCTGACCGAACTGATTGAGGAAGGCAAATCGCTGAACGATAGTCTTGCCATTGACATCTTTACCGTATTTTATCGGAGTACCATTGACCAGTTTGCGGTCTTCATCTATCCATTCATCCTGTATACGCTCAGATTCCTGAATCATCTTCGTCACGACGTCCTTGGTGACAAAATTCTTGAAATGGATGAAACCGTTCTTATGAAAAAACTCCTTTTGTTCAGGAGTTAAAGATGAGCCTAAAGTGAAAACTGGATAGCTTTTGAACTCAGTGGTTTCTTCATTTTTTATTTGCTTGGGCATGAGAGAGAGCTACTTTTTTGTTTGTATTGTAAATCGAAAGTTACTTGAATATTATTGCATGGTTAACATGAAAACTTTTTATTAACAAGTTTTACATTATATTTCCTATCAAGCCTTGGTTTTCAGTCATTTAGAGTATGCCCCAAAATATTTTTGAGGCAATAAAAAACTACTATTGTGACGATTGGGGCGACCAAAATGTCGATGGTATAATGGACATGCTGCCATGCCAGCAAAACACCTATCGCAAAAGTAAAGCCAATTTTAGCCCACCTGGCCCATTTGTTTTTCTCAATAAGTACCAAAACCATCATCGTACTGATGTGTCCCGAAAAGAACATATCCTTAGCAAAAGTATTGTCAGGATAGAATTTGGAGGATATGGGATCAATAAGTAGAATCATGTCAACAGGAGGCTCGAGTGTCAGGAAATACATCGTTACCATCCGGATCAATGAAACACCAAAATAAGTAGCAAGCCCCAGCAGTATCAGATCAGGATGCCGGGCCACAGAAAAGATCGTCTGCAAAACAGAAATATAGATCATTGAAAAAATCAACACTGACCAATTGACAGGTGTGAATAAATTCAACACAACATCATTCAGGTATATCCCTTGTTTTGGTTCGATGATATCACCATAAAAAACAGGGAGATAGAATATCATGATAAGAATACTTACGATGCAAAAAGCAATAATCCATCTGGCAGGCTTTGATTGTAACAATTCATTCCAGGACATATTGGGAAGAGTGAAGAGTGAAGAGTGAAAAGTGAAGAGTGAAGAGTGAAAAGTGAAGAGTATAGAGTAGAGTATAGAGTTGAGTTTTTTGCTAATTGCTTATTACATTTTTTTTTGTTTATTTCCTTTTGCTAATTTCCAATTGCTTTTTTTGCCAATTGCCAATTGCTTGTTGCTTGTTGTCCTTCACCATTCAACAATGGTCTATTGTCTATGGTCCTATTTCCTCCTTCATCGCACTATCAATACCGGAATCTTCAGCTTATGCCGAACATCATCTACTGTAGTTCCAAAAATTAAATCTTTGAATACTTTGTGTCCGTGAGCACCCATCACTAGTAGATCTGCATCGAATTCCTTTACCTTTTCAACGATTCCATTTTTCGGACGCCCATATCCTATTGAAATTGAGTTTTTATATCCCAACGCCGTGAGGTTTTCAGAATACATCATCAGGTTCTTTTCATCCGATAAGGTTTCAAAGTCACGAATATCCTTTCCGAATGCAAGTGCCCCGGCTGTTTCCACGACATGGATTAATTTATACTCTGCTTCTTTTCCACCCTGCAATATGGCATGGCTGATCGTGGTATGGTCAGTTTTAGTAAAATCTATAGTGATAGCTATTCGTTTGTATCGCGTAGCCACCGCTGTTGAAATTTCACTAAAGGTCCCGTGAGGCAATGGTTCTCTGTATTTTTTCTTTCGGACTATCAATGGCACAAAAGTGATGTACAATAAAATAACCGCTGTAAAAATCGCCACGGGTAATACGGTCACTTTTAAAATCCATGTATTCTCGCCTGGTTGCATCAACCATCCCCCAAGTGTGTCCATCACAAGCTTTGCATTCAGACTTACAATGATAGCCGCTGATATCCAGGCAAGGATCCTGATGTAAGGTTTGATGACAAATTCTTTCATCTTTTCTTTGTCACTCACGAAATGAATCAATGGGATAATGGCAAATCCTAATTGTAGGCTCAATATAACCTGGCTCAGGACCAATAAGCTTCCTGTAGCACCTTCACCCAGTAAATGAATGATGACTAATGCCGGAACAATAGCAATAAGCCTTGTCAGTAATCTTCTGACCCACGGCGCTATCCGCAGATTGAGATAACCTTCCATCACAACCTGTCCCGCTAGTGTGCCTGTAATCGTGGAACTTTGGCCCGCTGCAATTAAAGCAACAGCAAAAAGTATAGGTGCCCATCTTGTGCCCAGCATCGGCTGCAATAATTTATAGGCATCCTGTATTTCGGCTACATCAAATAATCCATTTTTAAAAAAAACTGAAGCTGCCAGAATCAATATAGCTGCATTGACAAAAATGCAAGGTTCAAAGCAATGGCTGAATCAATGATATTGTATTTGATCGCCAGTTTTATTTCAGCAGGATTTCGAAGAAATTTTCTTGTCTGCACCAACGAGGAATGCAGATACAGATTATGAGGCATCACTGTAGCACCGATAATACCAATAGCGATATACAAAGCTGCGCTACTCGGAATACCCGGAATAAATCCGGTAACAAGTTCTCCAAAATCAGGTTTTGCAAAAAACATCTGCGCTAAAAAACTCATGCCAATGATAGCAATCAATGAAAGGATGAATACTTCCAGCTTTCGCATCCCGTAATTGAATAAAAACAAAACGAGGAACGTATCCAAAACAGTAATACTTACTCCCCACATCAGTGGAAGATGAAAAAGTAATTGCAAACCTATCGCCATACCGAGTACCTCCGCCAAATCACATGCTGCGATTGCAATTTCAGCTAAGATGTAGAGATAAATATTGACAAATCGTGGATACATCTCCCGCGAAGCCTGCGCAAGGTCACGACTGCGTACTATACCCAGGCGGGCACTGAGGCTTTGAAGGAGCAAAGCAATAAGATTTGACATCAGCAGCACCCAGATAAGCTTGTACCCAAACTGGCTCCCACCGGCAAGATCTGTAGCCCAGTTACCCGGATCCATGTAGCCTACACTGATCAGATAGGCCGGACCTAAGAAAGAAAATAGCTTACGACGGTTAGATGTCGCTTTCATCACGTCCACCGATGCATTGACCTCGGACAATGAAGCCATCGGCTCTTCTATATGCTGCATAACAGAAATGTACTTTTTATGAATGGGGAAACAAGTATATCCAACCGGAATATTGCTCCTGTGATATGTCGTAAAAAACCAAAGATACTATTGTAACCTGAAAGAATTCAACACTGACCGAACGATTTATTTAAAACTGTCTGACCTCTGATCCTCCTTAATAACACTAAATTTGTCCACATATGATTTTTAGCGCACTTCTTTATTACCTGGTACTATTACCTGTTTCTATCCTGCCATTTTCAGTATTGCACGCTATTTCACGAATAGCTTATGTGATCCTTTATGATCTGGTTGGCTATCGTAAAATAGTGGTGATGACAAATATCAGGAATTCATTTCCTGAATTATCAAAGGAGGAGTGTAAGGCTATAGCAAAGAAATATTACAGGCATCTCTGTGATGTGCTGCTGGAAAGCCAGAAAATTTTTACAATCTCAAAAAAGCAATTAGCCCTACATATTCAATGCGTAAATCCTGAAGTTGTGAATCAATATTATGACCGGGGGAAAAGCGTCATCATCGCAGTGGGCCATTGTAATAGTTGGGAATTAATGCTGACCGGATTTAATACCTTTTTTAAACACCGGGCAGTAGTCATCTACAAACCTTTGAATGATAAATTTTTTGATCAGAAAATGATCGAGGCCAGAAGTAAGCAAGGCACATTGATGCTCCCCGTAAATGATGTCAAATCTTTTTTTACCAGTCCGGATAAAGAATTATTTGCAATGGTTTTTGCTATCGATCAGTCACCTCCCAATCCTGATAAATCCTATTGGATGAAATTCCTTCACCAGGATACGGCTGTACTATTCGGAACAGAGTATTATGCAAAAGCTTATGATCTTCCTGTTATTTATTCAAGTTTGAAAAAAGTAAAACGTGGCTATTATCAATTGGAATTTGTAGAGGTGACGAATACACCCACTCAAACTTCGTATGGAGAAATCACTGAAAAGGTTACTCATTTGCTCGAACAGGACATTATAGCACAGCCGGAATATTGGTTGTGGTCGCACAGGAGATGGAAACATAAAAAGGGTGATCGGTGATCTGGTGATCAGTAATCAGTAATCAGTAATCAGTATTTTGAATTTATCTGATAAAATATTTTAAAATTTATAACACGGATAAGCGTAGATTATATCTACGCTTGCGTGTTAGCAAAACTCGGTTTTGTGTAACGAATAGTGATTTAAAATATCCATACTACTTTTCCCAAATTGTCGTCATCGGATAATCAAACTGTGTCCCATCACATTCCACAAAATTGCCCGCACATTCACAATCCGTTATGCATATTAATTCGCATTTTTCATTTAGGACAGCCTCTCCACCATCAACGGTACTATTTATAAACC